>NZ_JAUBSD010000145.1:0-10148 GCF_036704575.1 Microcoleus sp. K5-D4 | reverse complement strand
TTATCATTATTACCAATTATATTTATTCACAAAGAGGTATTGACAAAATCTACTCCTGTCTAACTTGTTACCAATGGTTCCTGACAGAGGTATCAGAAAATCCACGAATTTTCGGTTGAGGGATTTACCGTGGGGGGGCGGGTTTACGAGAAAGATTATCTGTTTTAGGCAATTATTGTTCGTGAAACCCGCCCATACAAAGCACCAACAAAAAATATTAGAATTGCTCTTTGAATTCATCCAATTTAGCCTTGATTAGTTGCATATCTTGCCACATAAACCATTTCGGAGTCTCCGGTTCGCGGGAGGGGTTTCGCAGCAAGTACGATGGGTGGAAAATTGGCATACACAAACGATTTTCCCATTCAATCCATTGACCTCGGATTTTACTAATTGGTCGCTTGTCGCTTAGCAAACCTTTGAGGGCTGTTGCACCAGTTAATAAAATAATTTTGGGGTTTAAGATGCGGATTTGTTCGAGCAAGTATGGTTTGCAAGCTTCGATTTCTTTTGCTGTTGGAGGGCGGTTGTTGGGAGGGCGACATTTGATGACGTTGGCAATGAATACGTCGGTTTCTGCACTCAATCCCACGGATTCTAAAATCTTATCTAACAGTTTGCCCGATCGCCCGACGAAGGGCAATCCGGTTTCATCTTCGTTTTGTCCGGGTGCTTCTCCCACAATCAAAATTGAGGCTTGAGGATTGCCGCGCCCGATGACAGCGTGAGTGCGCGTATTGCCCAATTCGCAGCGGTAGCAGCGGTTGCAGTGCTCGCCGATTTGTTCCATATTTTGATAAGTGCCGGGAGGAATGGGAATTTTGGCATTTGCTGGTATTGAGTCTGTTTGGAAAGTGGCACTTTGATTGTTGTCAAAAAGGCTGAGTTGCAAGTCGCTGGACATAAATTTTACAATTAGGGAGAGATTTTGGAGTCTAGAGTTTATAGTTTAGATCGGGTTTGGTGATTTGAGATTGGCTAGAAGCTTGTGTGCGATGCTGTCGATTCGCTACGGGATAGCTACGCTCGATCGCACAATCTCCAATTAACACTGGCACAATCTCCAATTGTTTGGTTGAGCTCGTACAGGCAAAAATATGTTCTCTAACCCGTTTTTTGACGATCGCGCCGATGCAGGCGAAAAACTGGCCGAGGCAGTTGTGGACGAGTTCGGCAAGTTGAGTTTAATGACACAGAAGGCGGTTAAACCGATTGTTTACGCCTTGCCGCGCGGGGGTTTGCCCGTTGCTGTGCCGATTGCGCGTCGCTTGGGCTGTCCTTTGGATGTGGTTGTTGCCAAGAAAATTACTCGCCCCGATAATTTAGAATTGGCGATCGGGGCTGCAACTGCTGACGGTCACGTCCTCTGGGAAAAGCAAAAGCAGCACAATTTACGCTTGCAAAAATCAGCATTGCCCCTGGCTCAAAATAATGCTCAATCTCTGCTGGCAGATTTGTCTCCTGGACGCCCAGATATCAGCGCGGCTGGGGCTTTGGCGATTTTGGTAGATGACGGCATTGCTACGGGGATGACGATGGCTGTGGCGGCTAAGGCTGTGGAGTCGCAGCAACCGGCGGCTTTGTGGATTTGCGCGCCTGTCGCCCCGGCAGATTTGATGGGATTTTTGGCCCAGATGGCCGATAAGTTGATCGTTCTGGAGACTCCTCACCCTTTTTACAGTGTCAGTCGCTTTTATGGGCAATTTCCGCAGGTTGAGACGGCGGAGGCTTTAAGGTGTTTGCAGCAACAAACAGAATGGCGATCGTAGGTTAAGCTAGAAGGCTAAATCCAAAAGCTCGATCGCTAACACATGAGACCTTGGCAATATTGGTTGGACACTTTGATTCTGTCTACTCAGCACAATCCGCCTCGGTTTGTTGAGTTGGTGATGTTGACTTTGGCGATGATTTTGCTTGGGCTGTGGAGTGTAACATTGCAGTGGCAATATTTAACGCTGTCTCTGAGTTATATAATTGGTTCGTCTTTTTCAATTTTGGTGCGGGAATCGATCGGCCCGCAGCCTCAATTTCAGCTAACTCACCTGACAGCATTGCTGTTATTAATTATCAGTTTTTATAGTTTTGCTGAACTGATTAGATAGTTAAGGGAGTTTTGAGTTGTAGAGGTAAACTTTATAATGTAATTTCGAAGGTGGTGAAGCAATTGCATAACTTATATAGCAATCCTCAGCGGCTTGTGAACTAGATGTTTTTTTGAACGAACCGCGAAGATGCGTTCGGCGAAGCCGTTCCCGAAGGGTAGGAAGAGAAGAGAAGATCGAGAGTTCACCAATAATTAGCCCTCATCCTACATTCTCATGGGATTGATGTAAAATTATGCGGTTCCCGGCAGGATCGAAGGCATAGATTTCTAGACCGTGAGAAGCTTTGATAATTTCTCCGTTGGGCGGATAACCTAAAGCCCAAATTCGGGCGATCGCAGTTTCGAGATTGCTGACTTCCAAACACAAACTCATGCCTGTTTTTGCTCGATTGGCAAATTCCGATTTGTGGGAATCTTTGGGTTTGAATATTCCTAGTCTTAAGCCGGGGAGTTGAAATTCAGCATAAGTATTGGGAATGTAAGGGTTGGGTTCTATGTCGAGAAATTTTGTGTAAAATTTAACGAGAACTTCCTTATCAAGGTCTGCTAAAGTCACGAGGGCGGCGCTGTATTGGAAACTCATATAAATTGGGAATGGGTAATTGGTAATATTATAACTTTTTATTTATTTAAAATCCTCCAATTCGTCCGACTATTTGGATTTTACCTTGTAGATCGCTTTTGAGAATCACAGCTTCGCCGCTTTGCGGTACAATATCCGTGATAGCAGTAATATTTACTTGATGAGTTACTAGAATAATCGTGCCTTTTGTGTTGCGATTATCAACAATTAATTTGCGGATTGTCGCTGTTTGTTGGGCTTCTTTGCTCCTGTCCCTAAAGAACGAGTTCAGCGCTGGGAAGGGTTCGACTTTGCCTATATTTATCAGTTTTGCTGTTTCCAAACACCTACACCACTGACTCGATAAAACTCTGGCCACTTTGATGTTGCGGTTGCGAAATTCTGCTCCAATTTGCTTGGCTTGCGTTCTTCCTTGTGCTGATAAATTGCGCTGGGTGGAACAGTCACCCAACTTAAAGTTAGCAGGATCTCCCGTACCTGGGGCGATCGCGTGTCGCATTGCTACCACCAACCCCGTCTCCCCCCGCTGCAACAATTGCCACCCTGCTTGAGTTTGCCCGTTGGTGGCTGCGTCAGAACTTGCAGTTGCAGTAATTAAGCCGATCGACAATACTAAAGCTAGCGATCCGAAAAACCATTTCCAGTTGAGGTCAATCCGCGCAGCCATTGGTGCAGAAGTTAGGAATTAACTTATCATATTATAATACAACAAATATTGCTCTATGGAACTCACCAATTTTATTGCTCTGTCTGTCATTATTTCCCTCGTCCTGGGGATTGGGTTTGGAACAATGACTTGGGCTTACTTCGGCAAGGGCAGCATTTCTGTACTCTTTAAAGAACCAATTTTAACTTACCCAGAATTTCCAGATACCGACAGCGGCAGTAAAGCTTCCGTTTATTTTCAACAAGGAATTGAGGCTTATCAGTCAGGAAATTACCGCAAAGCTAAAGATAAATTTACCAGTGCTGTAGAACAAGTTTCAACTTTGGCAGAAGCTTATCACAATCGCGCCTTGGCTTGTGCGAATTTGCGATCGGATGAGGAGGCAGTTGCAGATTTGATCCGTGCCAGCGAATTATACCAACAGCAGGAAGCTGGATTTGCGATCGACACGATTAAACAAAATCTTGCCGCCTTGAAGCAGCGCAAATTAGAACGAGAAAAACAAAAAGCAGTTGCGCCATAAATTATTATGTTCGGTCAGTGGAACTCAACCCAAACCTAGAGTTATGGTCTGAAAAACCCGGTTTCTTTGTGGTTGGGAGAAACCGGGTTTGTTTACAGAAGTTTTATTAAAGTTGAAAATCAAGATTTAACCTTCTCCAATTCAACTAAATTGTTCTGGAAGCTTCTATTTGGTCGATTTTAGCAATCATCATTTCTCGGCTAGGTGCCACAACTCGATAATTAGTAATGGGATCGTAAGCTTCCCACTCTTGAGTCACTTCGCTGTCTTGCCACAAAAACCATTCCCGGTAAATTTCGCCGTCATCAATGTCGCCACACAATGGCAGCCAATCATCTCCTCCCAAATTATCAAAATCTCCTCCTACTAAATCAATCCAAGCTGCAAGGATACAAGAGTCAATAGCATTATTGTTAATAGCAACGGTGTTATATTCAAGAGAATTTTCGGGAAAACAAAGTGTGGATTTCATAAGCTGTACCTGAATGTTATGTTATTAATTTATAAAAAAATCCTCTAGGTCAGTGACAGCAGAATGCCACTATCCTAACCTCCACAGTTCCCACGTCGAAAAACCTTGACACCCAAAGGGCTCAAATGCCTCTGCTGTATGACTTGAGACCGCTTTGAGTCAAGTCGCTAGACAGGCTAAATTGAGCCACTTTGCCAAGTGGCATACAAGAAAGCCCGATCGACAAAATATTGCTGGCGAAGGATCTCGCGCATTGAGGAGCGAAGACAGCGCGACTGGCAATTCTATACTGGGTAAGTTGGCAACTTTCAGTACAGTTTTTGTGATAAAATTAGCAGTAACCGGACTTTCGTACCGACAGCCTGGTTTGGTCAAAAGCTTTGCAACGAGCTTTCCAACAGTGCTGCGATCGCCAGTTTTGATTTATTGTTAATTTGGCCAAGTCCCGATCGACTGTTAGGGAAAAAAAATTATGCAAGCAACCAACCAAGAAAGAATTATCGATCTGACAATCCACTATACCAACGGCAAACAGCAACACTTCCAGTTCAGTGCGCCAGAGGGAACAGTAGGAGAGCAAGCAACTTTAGGCACTCGCCTGCACAAAATGTTGACAGCAGACCCGATAATTCTCGAATTGGCAGATAAACTGGTAGTTATCCCAGTTCACAACATACAAAGTATTGAAATATCGCCGATTCCTCCCAAATTGCCAGAGGGTGTCATTTCCCCAATGCGAGAAATTAAGAAATAGCTAAGGTGTTCGGCATCTAAATTCAACTGCAAAGACGGGCAAGAGACCCACCCCACGCAAGCTTTTAATAAACAGCAATGTCCCAATTAAAGGCGCCAAAACTTATTACAGCTAACAGATTGAAATTACCCAAAAACTTGTCGATCGCAGGGACGATATATGTCGCGTGAGTGAGGGGAATAATTGCAGGTTTTACAGACTTTAACTTACCCGAAAAAATGCTAGAGATCCACTGCCACACTACTTATTCCGACGGCACTCTCACCCCTGCCGAACTCGTAGCCGCCGCCGCGTCTTCGGGGGTTCGCGCCTTGGCCGTCACCGATCACGATACGATGTCAGGTTGGGATGAAGCCTTCGCCGCCGCTGCTTTGCACGGTATCGAAATAGTCCCCGGACTCGAACTCAGCACCGTTCACAACGGCCGTTCGCTGCACATTTTAGGTTTTTATCCCGATGCAAATAAGTTGCGAGTTCCTTTGAACGATCGCCTGGAAGGAAGGTTTCGCCGATCGCAGGAAATGGTCGAAAAATTAGCAGCAATGGGATACGCGATCGAACTGCCAAAAACATCCCCGGGAATGGCACCGGGAAGACCTCATATTGCCTCTGCACTTGTAAAAGCCGGTCACGCGAAATCATCGCGGGAAGCATTCGATCGCTGGCTGGGAGATGACGGCCCGGCTTATGTTCATTACGAGAAATTCTCGATCCTCGAAGGCATCGATTTACTGAAGAGTTGCGGCGCCGTACCAGTTTGGGCTCACCCTTATTTATTTCGCGGCGGCGCTGTTGAGGAAGTCTTAAAAGAATTAGTAGATGCTGGTTTAATGGGAGTTGAAGTATACCATCCCAGCCACAGTTCTAGCCAAATCCAAAAGTTGAAAGATTTGTGCCTTAATTACGGTTTGCTGGCAACAGGTGGCAGCGATTATCACGGCCCCGATCCGGAAAGGAAAGCTGCAGATAGCACCCAATTGAATATGCTGCATTTGCCGTTAGAATTGCTCGAACCGATTAAAGTTGCGGCGGCGAGTTTGAAATAGTTTTTTAGGACGAATTTTGCCAACCTATACAGTTGTCAAAAAAAGGAATCCTTTACTTTTTGAGTGAGGAATTTGCACGAAGTAAATCATCAGAAGAAGACCGAGGTCAAGCAGAATATAAATTAATATGAAGTTAAAGGCAATTGCAGCCGAGTTAATTTTACAATGTTACTATAGCAACTTGCCAAACGGAGCTTATTATGAGTGCAGAAGACAGAGCTAAGGCGATCGGCAAAAATTTAGAAGGCAAAGCTCAGGAAATTTTCGGTAATATTACGGGCAACAGAAAAGACCAGGTTGAAGGCAAAGCCAAACAAGCGGAAGCCTCCGCCCGCCACGCAGCAGAAGATGCTAAAAATGCGGTGAAAAATCTGGCAGATCAAGCCAAAAGGTCGATCGACAAATTGTAGAAACCGCGCTATACCAAATCCTGGCTAATAGAATTCGCTTCATATCAAATCCTTTGGTATCAATAGGGTTTGATATGATTTATTTTTGGAATGTGCATAAACTGGGTGACTTCTGCGACATCTCTTCAAACGCGCAGTGGAGAAGTCCCTACGATTGTTAATTTTACACCGGATTAATTTCGTAGTAAGGACTTCAGTCCTTATCGCATTGCCTTTACGAAAAATTTTTGCTCAATTCTGCATAAAGCCGCCAAAACCTGCGATATCAGAGTATCAACACGCAAAAACTGGACTATGACGAGACATGATACCCCCGTCGAACCCTTAGCAGGTTTAGTTCCTGTAGGGGCAAGTTTCAACTTGTTGCTTCCACCCACGGGTTGGGAACTCAAACCGATTTCCTTGACTTTGTTACTGTTGGCAGGTTACAGCGCTATTTTCCCTGGGATAATCGAATTATCTCGATGTCATCCGAACGTGCCTGTGAACACCGACGAACAGTTACGCCAACTTCTACAACTCTTGAAAGACTCGCCAGAGGCGAGTAAGGAACAAGAAAGACTCAAAAATAAATTGTGCCAACTCATTCCTCATTTGCCCGGAATTCGCAAGAATCGCGATGCCAATCCTAATATTGATTTTGACGGCGCAGTGAATGAGGCCTATGGGGGTTTTTTCAAAACGCTGCCGAGATTTTTTCGGGAAATTGACCTCGATAATATCGCTGATGATGCGTTGCAAACCAGAGTGGTTAAGCGGTTCAATACAATCGTTAAACGCAAAGTATATGACCAATACAGCAAGTTAGAGCGGCAGCCTTTTACTTTTAGTTTGGATGCTCCAACTAAGAGCAAAACAGGTGAACAATTTGATTCTGAAGGAGCGGCTGATGATACTACGGTCATAGGAATTGAGCAACTGATTGAGCAAGAACAAGTTAAAAATAAGGATCGCATCGGCCGCAAACTATGGCAGTGTATTGAAGACGATCCGACGGGAGAACTGCGAAACAGTTATCCCAATGAAAAAATAGATAAGACTCAGCCAAACACTCCCGAAAATCGTCGCCCTCGACCGGATGCCAATTGTCACATACTGGCAGTGCGATTGCTGCTGAAAGACCCTCCTGATAAATTATCGGTAATTGCCAGAGAGTTAAATATTGACTATCAAACTCTCAACTCTCACTGGAAAAGAACAGGTTTTGAACTCGTCAAAGAGATTGGCAATAGAATTGCTAAAGAATGTGGATATCAACCGGAGGAATAATGGTGAATAGCATGGATACTTATTTGTTACAAATTCCTCTGGAGCAAACTGCCCGCAATTTAGCTCTGCAATTTGCTTCAGAGCAAGCTAATCCGCAAAAAGGCAAGCGGGTTTATTTCAATACCCTGGCGGTTTGGGCAGTTAACTATTTTTTGGAATGGATGGAAATGGAAACCGATATTGATGGCGGTGATAGTTGGAATCCAGCAATGCGGGCAGTTTTGGATGTCGGCGATTTGGTTTTGCCGGGGATTGGCAAGATAGAATGCTGTCCGGTTCAGCTTGGAGAATCGGCGATTTATCTGCCGGAAGTGCGAGGAAACCGCATTGCATATATCGTCGTTCAGTTTGCCGAACCTTTCGATAAGGTGAAACTTTTGGGCTTTATTCCGGCTGTGGAAATTCATGATGAAATTCAAGAGATTTCTCTAACTAATCTCAAACCCCTTGAGGAATTGTGGGATTATTTGGATCGAATTGAGTTGGCGATTCCGCTGTTGCAAGGTGAAATTGAAGAGTTGCTATCTGATTTGGGAGAAGATGACCCCGTACAAGCACAAGTTCGGGAGAATTTGCAAAACAAATCTATTTCGGAAATTGTGGCAATTTTGAATAAAGTTTTTCACAGTAGTGAGAAATCTGACTGGGGATATGAAGGGGGGAAGGCTTTAGCGGGAAGTGGTTCTAGCAGTGGAGGTTTGGGAAATAGAGATATATCTTTCTCTCGTGATAAATCTTCACCTGTTGAGAAAGCTTCAGATATTGAGGAGGATGTGAAAGCGGAACTGAATCTGATTGCTGAAGATTTATTGGAGAAGTTGGCTGAGATTTGGGGAGATGGTGATGATTTTGCCTTGTCATAAATCGGCAATCTCCCAGAAATCGGGATAAATTTCCATGACTTGTAGATACTGTCTTGACCTGTCAAGGGGTATCTACAACATTCCCAAGACAAATATCTAGAATTTTTCAGGAATCTGCATAATTCTCCCCCAAATTCCCGATCGATATATATACAGAATAAAGGGAAACTCTAATGGACGAACAACGCCTCGCGGCCTATCTCGAACTGATTCGAGCCCTGCTTGAGTGCCCTAGCGGTACAGTAAATGATATTCTCAACGCCAATCGAGACTTAGTTGATGCCAATTTTGTGCAAGTCATGGCAGCGGAAGCGGAGAAGATGGCAGCAGAGGGCAACTCCAAGGCAGCTTGGTTGCAGAATCTAGCGGCACAATTGGCAAACTTTGTCGGCAGTACAGCAACTCCTGAAGAGTATTTATCTTTCTTGATGGAGGTGTTGCAAGCAACGTCAGACAGTGGCGGAGATCCTCAAGTCGTATATCGTATTTTACAACAAAACTTCGATAAATTGGATTTAAATTTGGCTCGAATATTACAAGCTTGGGCTGCATCCACATTCACAGAAGTTACCTCAGAAGAAGCTGCTGCCATTGCAGCAGATCTTGTCTATTTTGGCAATTTAATTAATCAGTTTCCTCTGGGGCGGCGGGCATGGAATTTAGAAATAGGTATTGCTTGTTATAGGGCAGCATCAGAAGTCTATACCCGCGAGGATTATCCGAAAAATTGGGCAGCGACTCAAAACAATTTGGGCAATGCCTATAGGGACAGAATAGAAGGAGTCAGGGCAGGGAATATAGAAGAGGCGATCGCCTGTTATCGGGAAGCTTTAATAGTCCATACCCCTGAGAATTATCCCGAAGATTGGGCAATGACTCAAAACAATTTGGGGAATGCCTATAGTGCCAGAATAGAAGGAGTTAGGGCGGCGAATATAGAAGAGGCGATCGCCTGTTATCGGGAAGCTTTAAAAGTCTATACCCGCGAGGCTTATCCCGAAAAGTGGGCAATGACTCAATACAATTTGGGGAATGCCTATCAAGGCAGAATAGAAGGAGTCAGGGGGGGGAATATTGAAGATGCGATTGCCTGTTATCAGGAAGCTTTAAAAGTCTATACCCGCGAGAATTATCCCGAATATTGGGCAGCAGCTCAAAAGGGTTTGGGGAATGCCTATCAAGGCAGAAGAGAAGGAGTCATGGCGGCGAATATAGAAGAGGCGATCGCCTGTTATCGGGAAGCTTTAAAAGTCTATACCCGTGAGAATTATCCCGAATATTGGGCAGCAGCTCAAAATGGTTTGGGGCGTGCCTATAGTAACAAAATAGAAGGAGTCAGGGCGGCGAATATAGAAGAGGCGATCGCCTGTTATCGCTTAGCATTAGACCTCTTGCGAAAGTCTCAGGCGATGGCTAATTTGTCTTCAAAGAAAGTTCATAATTATAAATACCAGCTA
>NZ_JAUBSD010000144.1:0-10150 GCF_036704575.1 Microcoleus sp. K5-D4 | reverse complement strand
TCAGATTTCACTCACTTTTTCACTTCTCTGTTTTATTGCGATCGTATCCCTCTTTAAAAACTGTCCGAAGTATTGTTTTTACAGAATTTTGCAAATATAATAGTTGATTTTTTCTCTAGGTTGGTAATGCTTGAGATTGTGATTCAAAAATATCAATTATTTGTTTAGGAATTGCTCGCGGTCGCATGGTGGTAACTTCAACCCAAACCCAAAGCGCCTCGGCTTTTAACAATATTTCGTCACTTCCAAGTAAGCGAATTTCGTAGCGGCGGACGGCGCGCGGGCCGCGCAGTTGTTCGATCCAAGTTGATATCTCCAGTCGATCGCCCGCAGCGGCCGATCGCAAATAGTCAATCTCTATCCGCCGCATTACAAAGACGCCGCCCAGTTCCCGGTAGCGATCGAGTGTAAATCCCAAGTGTTCTAAATGTTCGATCGCAGCGTGTTCTAAATAATGCTGGTAGACAGCATTATTGACGTGACCGAGGGCGTCCATTTCGTAATGGCGCACTCTAATTTGTGCAGTAAATGGTGTCAATTTCTCACCTTTCTACTTGTTGCGGTATTTTGTAGTTCCGAGCGCGATCGCACTCGATGTCGATACTCGCTCGGAACTAATTGCAAGGTACACTAATTCATAGTTGAAACGCCACTACTTCCAGGTTAATATTAGTCGTGGAAGCACGGTCGGTGAGCACCTTGGTTTTTTAACCACAATATACTGGCTTAAAACCCTCAGTCTCGGTTAACCCAGTTTCGTGGTTCTGAATGCGTCCCGGACTAAACCTTTGAGAAATCGGACGGGTAATTGTTTAGTCTCCCAGACAAATCCCTAAACCGCGGGCCGTTTTAACCAGAGTACCATCGAAGTCTACAGGTCTGTATTTGGCGATCGCATCTTCCAGAGGAACGCTCACAACTTCCCGCTTTTGCCAAGATACCATGCAGTCGTATTTCTCTTCGGCAACTAAATCAACTGCTGCGACGCCAAAAGCCGAAGCAATTAATCTTTCTAGCGGTGAAGGAGTTCCCCCGCGTTGAGTATGTCCCAAAACGGTGACGCGAGTTTCTGCACCGCTACAGTCAGAAATTGTATCAGCTAAATACTGACCAATTCCGCCTAATCGACTTTGACCTAAGCGATTTGTGTGCATTACTAACTCGCCTGCTTCTGTCCGAACTGCCTCCGCTACTATAATTAAACAGTAGTTTTTTCCCCGGTCTTGGCGTTCTTGAATTTGGGCACAGATTTGGGAAATTTTGTAAGGGATTTCGGGAATCAGAATTATATCAGCTCCCCCAGAAATTCCGGCACTGATAGCAATATGTCCAGCGTCCCGTCCCATGACTTCAACAATCATAACGCGACTGTGACTGGCCGCAGTAAAATGCAAGCGATCTAGTGCTTCAGTAGCAATATTGACAGCCGTATCAAAACCGATGGAACGCTCGGTAATTCCGACATCATTATCAATAGTTTTAGGAATAGCAACTAAATTCAAATTGCCTTGTTGAGCAATCTTCCTGAGAATGGCGAGACTGCCATCGCCACCAATGCCAATTAAGGCATCGAGGCCTAGTTGATGATAGCCTTCGATAATGTCCTCAGCACGATCGCGTAGAGTCCCATCCGGCATCTGGAAAGCAAAAGGGTCGCCCTTATTTGTCGTACCCAGCATCGTACCGCCAATGGTGAGCCACGAGTCTACTTTCTCAATATCCAAGGGAATTGCTTCAGGGGGACGACTCATCAATCCGTTGGTGGCTTGACGAATCCCCATCACTTTCCAATTGTAAGTTCCCGTTGCGCGGTGGACAACGGCTCGAATAACTGCGTTTAAGCCTGCACAGTCACCTCCGCTGGTGAGGATACCGATACATTTTTGTTCTCCCATAATTAATGCCCGACTTTTGTTCCTTAGAACATGAGTTGATATTGTTAGATCCCGATCGTCCAATCCTGATTTTCGACGTAAATAGGTAGGCGAAAATAAACTTTACTCTGTAACAGAATGTAAAGCTATCATAACTTTTGTGATTGCTTTCATAAGATATCGCTCCTTTGGGGAGCGTTTCACTCGTTTTTGACTACTTATGTATTTTCAAGCTTCATCGACCTAATTAAGTGCCTCATCTCTGACGCATCCCACAAGTTCGATCGCCAACTAAGTAGCATCGCCAATCACCGTCTCCAACAAAACATCAATTTTACTTGGGATTGAGGCGTTTAGAAACTTGGTTAATTATACCGCTGAGAATAGCACCGCCCATAAGAATTCCGAGGGCGGGATTAAATACGGGCTGCCAGAGACTGTACCACAAATCAAAACCGAGATTCACCCCAGTCGATCGACCTGCTACTGCGATCACAAACCACCCAAAAATGGCAAAGACGAAAAACACATCAGCTACTAAAATCAAGTTAAGCAAGTTAAGAAATTTATCTTTCATTGTCGAGGGTTCCTTTTGAGTGTATATGTGTCCAGTTTTGGCAAGCGGTTGGTAATGGAGCAGATTGATAGCTGCAACTGGCGATCGAATAAAGATAAAATATCATTCAATTGTTTTCGCGCACAGGCTGTCAAAATATGGTTCGCTATACACTTCCTCAAAGCCCCGAAATTATTTTAACTGTCAAGGGGAAAGATTCAGCCAAAGCCCGGGAAGAAGCGATGGATCGGCTGATGGATCTCATGGATGAGGGCAAGCTGCCTACGGAACTCGTGGAGGGATTTGGGCCCAAGCAGTTTGTTGAAGTTAAGGATATCGAAGATGCTGCGTCTGACGGCGAGGACGCGATTACTGAAGCAGTCCAGATTTTGAGCAATTTAGCAAGTCTCAAATTGAAAGTCATGGAATCCCGCGAAGAAGCACTCAAAATCCGGGCGGCGATCGACATTTTATTTACAGATGAGGCTGTGACGGCCGAGGAAATTGGTCGTTTGAAAGATGGTTTCAAGGTTCTCAAAAATTTTGCTCAAGCTAATGTCCGCTATCGAGAAGCTAGAAGTAAAGCCGAAGAAGCGCGGGCTATTCTCGACGAAGCTTTGCAATCTGTCGAACCGGAAAACAAGGCGCAGAAATCCCCAAAATAGTAGGAGGTTGCATTGAAACTCACATCTTGCACCATTCTCAAAAACAGGCATCTTGCCTGTTCCACAAGAAAATTTAATGTATATTGCGGAACAGGCATCTTGCCTGTTCATAAAAAGCTTATTGACAATGGTGCAACATCTGAGTTTAAACCTATTTCTGTCATTGCGATCCGAAACGAAGCAATCGCCGAGGTTTGCGATTGCTTCGTTTCTTTATTCGGACATACAATAACTCTGCTGCAAGACATAATATTAAGTTTGTCCACATTGAAATCAGGAAAAAATTGTGAGCCAACAACAAACAGGAATTCTCAGAAACTCGATGTCAGGCAGCTTGCTGCTGGCTAAACAGTTAGGTTTTGAACCCAAAACTGTGATTGATGTCGGCGCGGCATTGGGAACTTTTAACCTTTACGAAACTTTTCCCAATTCGCGACATTTGCTAATTGAGCCAATCGCCGAAAATGAACCTTATCTGGCCAAAATTTGCCGGAAGCTCAAAAGTGCAGAATACATTATCGCTGCGGCGAGCAAAGAAGCGGGAGTTTTCACCCTCAATGTCAGTCCCGGTATGGTGCATTCTTCACTTTCTGAAAATCGCGTTACTGACAGCAGCAATCCTTATTTGAGAAACATACCAGCAATTACCCTGGATGGGATATGCAGGGAAAGAAATTTGCCAGGCCCGTATTTAATTAAAGTTGACGTAGACGGACAGGAATTAGATGTTTTAGCAGGCGCAACTGAGATTTTGCAGCAGACTGAATATGTAATTGTAGAAGTTACTTTGTTCGGTCAGATGTATGATGTAATGAGTTTTATGAAGTCCCAAGGATTCGCAGCTTACGATATTGTTGATTTGTCATATCGCCCGATTGATAAGGCTTTGTGGCAAGTTGACATGGCTTTTGTTAAGGAATCCGGTCACTTCAGAAGAGAGAGGGCTTTCGCGACAGGAGAGCAGGATATCGAAGCACTTAACTCGCATCTCAAAGCTTATCGGGAAAGTTTCATGAAATACATTGACACTCATTACAGCGACCCAGTAGAGCCGGAACCGCAGGTTAATCAAGCTATTTTGGGCGAAGATTATGTTATTATTTAACTCAACTTTCTTCCATCTGATAAGTAGGTAAGCAGGAGTAAACAGAGCTATTTGACAGTATGTAAACCGCCGTAAATTAGACAAATTTATGGTCTTTGGATACTTGATAATTGTTTAATAATTGTTTTTGCATCGCCTCCAAACTTACTAAATTCTGGTCGCACTTCGCACTTAATTTAATTAACCCTCAATATCTAAGAAATTGGTTTTCTAAAGGCTGATATTGCGGTTTATAAGCTTGCAATCTGCTGTAAGTTAGCTTTCATTAGATATTAAAAAGTGGTAATGCCCTAATGTCTGCCTCACCAGGATAGAAACATCAATGGTAAGGATTCAGGTCACTGAACTCCTTGCTGGGCAAAGACTTTAGATCTGGAGCTTGATGCTAAATAAATCTCTATTCTCAATAAAAGACCAAAAATGACAGTTTTTCGTCCTTTATTGACAATCAACCACGAAAGGCAAAAACCCTTATTTTGCCCTACAACCCTTGCCAGACAAGCGTTGGAGCCGCAAGTTTTTAGACCTGAATCCTTACCATCAATGCAGCTAAAAACATTACAGATCAAGGTTTACGAATTTGAGACGTAGGGCATACCTCCGTAGCTTCTGGAGTTAGAGTAAGACTAAGTAAAGGCACTGCTTTTACTTGGCATCAAGCTGTGAAGGAAGAATTCCCCGTCAAGCTACGCTGTGACGGGGGAGCGTCAACTACCCCAATTAATTCCAAGGCGCTTTTGTTGTGAATTGTTGAGTTGCTGGCGGTCGAAGCTGTCCGCCATCAACCTATGGACGCTTTCAATGGTAGTTCTTGATTGCAAGGTATTGCTGCCAAAATATAGTAGATGTCATATTCTTTGAAGCACTTTTATATTCTCTACTTACGGATGACTATTCAATACTACTTTCAGCAGCAAATTTAAACCATCGAGTCAAAAGGTTAATACCAGCTAATCTGTTTTATATATCATTTTAATTGTTATAGTTTTTACTAAATTTAAACTGTTTAATTTCCAAACTTAGAGGTGATAGTTTTTAATAAAATTCTAGTTTTTTATATAGGACTACAAAGTTTTGGCAACCCTTTCTACCTGATGAGAATTAAATTTTGATAAAGACTCAATTATTACTTTTATAAAATGCTGATCAGATATTTTTAAGTCGTGGGTAAAGGGATTGATATCGCATCCAAGCCTCTTCTAGGGTTGGATCAACTGATTGCGGACTTGCAGCAAGCGTTGGTGCGGCTACCATTTTGATGGTGTCATTAGCATCTGCGTATACACCAATTCCGATACCCGCCAGTAGAGCAGCACCACGCGCGGAAGCAGCAGCAACTGTAGTTGCATAGAGGGGTATTCTCAATACATCAGTCAGTAATTGTTGCCAAGGCATTTCTGCCGTTCCACCGCCTGCTAAACGCACTTCTGTGGCTTTAAAACCTGTTGCCTCAAGTGCCTCAAAACCTTGTCGCAAGGCAAAAGCAACTCCCTCTAAAGCTGCCCGCATCAAGTGCCCCTGTGTGTGATGAAGTCCCAGCCCCACCCATGCGCCGCGTACATAAGGGTCAAGGTGTGGAGTTCGCTCACCCGTGAGGTATGGCAAAAATGTCAATCCTTCACATCCTGGGGAAACAGAAAACGCTTTAGTATAAACTTGCTGCCAGCTCAAGCCGAGGATACCTCGCACCCACTCAAGCGCTAACCCCGCATTTTGCATGGCTGCAAGGCTGTACCACTGGTTCGGTAGGGCGGCTCGATAGAGATGTGTACGACCATGACGATCGATAATTGGTTGCGATCGAGGTGTAATAATTTGAGCGCCTGTGCCGATCGTTAGTTGAACCAAACCAGGCTCTAGTAGTCCGTTACCAAGTGCCGCCGCTGCGGTATCCGCAGCACCAGCGATAACCGGTAAGCCAACAGGTAAGCCGAGATGCTCTGAAGCAATAGTTGTTAGGTAGCCGGAGATCGCACTTGAGGGGATAATTTTTGGTAACCAATCACCACGTAGATTCAGCGCCCCGATTGCTTCCCCAGCCCAGTTGTCCGACACAACATCGTAAAGCAAAGTACCGCTAGCATCAGATGGTTCGGTTGCAACTTCTCCAGTCAGCCGTAACCGCAGCCAATCTTTTGGCTGAAGTGCCCAACGCGCTTCGGTGTAGACAGTAGCCTCGTGTTCTCGTAGCCACAACAAAGTTGGACCCGCCATTCCAGCCGTAATCGGGTTGCCCAAGCGCTCTAGAATAGCGGCATCGAGCGAATGATAAGCGCTAAGCGCGGCACTAGAGCGAGTATCTGCCCAGAGGATAGCAGGACGCAGGGGCTGACCAGACTGCGAAGCTAGGACAACACCGTGCATTTGTCCTGAAAGTGCGATCGCCTGTACCCGATCAGCGCGATCTCCCACTGCCTTCCTAACAGCCTCGCCAACAGCTAACCACCAATCTTCTGGTTCCGACTCAGCCCATCCAGGGTGGGGTGCATGAACAGGATAAGAGCTTGATGCTTCACCTATAGTGGTTCCGTCTGTCGCTAGAAGCAATGCCTTAGCAGAGCCTGTTCCTAAATCTATGCCAAGCAGCATTAGGCTAATCCTCAAATCATTCAGTGTCTCAGCAAACGGGCGATCGCTTTTACCAATTCCTCATGTTCAAAAGGCTTCGAGATATGCACCTGAAATCCGGCAGCTAGGGCTTGCTGCTGATTGATTTCTCCAGCATAGGCAGTAAGTGCGATCGCAGGAACCGTGCCTCCCTGTTGGGGCGACCACTTTCTAATTTGTCGAATCAGGGCATAACCATCCATCTCTGGCATTCCAATGTCACATAAGAGCAGATCGGGGACAGATTGATTCAGGAGGGTCAACGCCTGTACCCCCGAAGCGGCTGTCGTAACTTGTGCGCCAGATTGCATCAGGGTGAATGCTGCCAACTCCCGCATATCGGCATCGTCGTCCACAACCAAGACCCGAACACCTGCTAAGTCGTCTGCCGCACTTTCTGCGTGCCTGTCATCAGAAGAGGGTTCCGGCTCTACGATGTTTAACGGTAGCCGGATGGTAAATGTAGCCCCTAAGTTCTGTCCTAAGCTGTCTGCTTGAACGGTTCCTCCATGCAGTTCGGTAAAATGACGGACGATCGCTAGTCCCAATCCCAATCCGCCGAATTGTCGGGTTGTTGTACCATCTTCTTGACGGAAGTAGTCAAACACATGGGGTAAAAAGTCTCGTCTGATGCCTTTTCCAGTATCTTTGACTTGAATCTGAGCATACATACCAACCTGTTCTAGTTGCACCTCGACTCGTCCTCCGGTTGGGGTGAACTTCACAGCATTGGAGAGCAGGTTCCAGACTACTTGTTGGAGGCGATTGGTATCGCCTGAAACCGTTCCTGAAATAGGATTAAATGTGGTCTGGATTTGAATGTGTTTGGCTTCGGCTGCCAGTCGTACCGTTTCCCGTGCAGCCTCAATCATTGCCGCTAGATTCACAGGAGCGACGTTAAACGTCATTTTTCCTTGCAGAATGCGCGAGACATCCAATAAGTCCTCAATTAATTGAGCTTGCAGCTTGGCATTGCGTTCGATCGTTTCCAGGGCTTGCTGGGTTTTTGTGGTATCTAGTCGCCCAGTTCGCAGCAATTTTGTCCAGCCCAGAATTGGATTGAGAGGCGATCGCAACTCGTGGGACAATACCGCTAAGAATTCGTCTTTAATCCGGTTAGCGGCTTCTGCTTTTGTGCGATCGCGTTGAGCTACCCGGTACAACTGAGCGTTGTCGATCGCCAAGGAAGCACGACGCGCCAATTCCTCTGCCAGTTGCAAATCTGCTGAGGTATACCGTCGTCCAGATTCGGCTGAGATAAAGGAAATGACCCCTAGAATTCGTGCCTGAGTTCGTAGTGGCACCGTCATTACGGATTTGAATCCAACCTGCAGCAGAATCTCTAAATGCTCTGAATCACGCGCTGCCTGTACCAGCAGTTCATCGGGAATCTCCGGCAGCAAGTCAGATTGCCCAGTTCGCAGCGTCAATGCAGCACCGCGAGGGTCATCGGGGTTCAGAGGATACTTGTCTCTCATCTGATATGCCCATTCCAGTTTGGCAGGGTCGATGTGAGCAACCGCAATCTGCTCGATCGCACCATCCTCTTCTATGATGTGAACCGTACACCAGTCCGCTAATTCCGGTACTGTAAGCTGCGCGACTCGCTCTAGAGTCGTTTGATAATCGAGTGAGGATGCAAGCACTGCACTCGCCTCAGAGAGAAAGCGTTGGGCACGTTCTAAATGCACCCGTTCCGTCACATCTACCACATAAACTAGAACGCCTTCTACCTGGCTAGTTGAGTTAACCGTTGGGAGATAGTAAACATTGTAGTAACCGGGACGGCGATCGCTGCGTGCGGGAACATTCACCGCAAAGTTCGGTGAGATGAAAGGATTCCCTGTTGTGTAAATCCGATCGAAGACTTCGAGTAATTTGGGATCGAACTGACCAAAAAGTTCTCGAATTGAAGAGCCTAAGTGCTGCTCGCGGGTTAATCCATTAATTTCTGCTAATGCTTCGTTGATGGCAATAAATCGCTGCTTTTCATCTAACAGAGCAAGTCCAATGGGTGATGTTTCAAAGATGGTTTCCAGTTGGCGCTGTGCGGCTTCTGCTTCGGAGCGTGCAAGGCGCTCGCGTTCTAACAGTTGTTCCCGTTCTTGTTCTGCTTGCTTGCGCTCCGTCACATCCAGCACCAGCGATAATACCGAAATCATCCGTCCCGATTCGTCCCTGAGACTAGAGTTATACCACTCGCAATGCACAATGTTGCGATCTTCGGTGTAATTGCGGTTGTATGAAAAAATATGGGGTTCTTCGCCATAGACCAGCCGTTGGCAGACTTGAGCAACTGCTTCCAGGTCTTCCTCAAAGACAAAAGGTATCTCTGTTAAAGATCTGCCCAGCATTTCTTCGGCTTTCCAGCCCAAAATGCGCTCTGCACCAGCAGACCACCGAATGAGTCGAAAGTCTCGATCCCATTCAACCACTGCCATTGGAGAGTTTTCAACATGGAAGTTGAGCTTTTGTAGGGCTTGACGCAACGCCTCTTCTGCTTGCTTGCGTTGTGTGATATCGATGACGACGCCGATCGAGTGCTTGGGATTTCCCTGAACATCATAAGTAAACTTTCCTCTCGCTTCCACCCAGTGAACTGAGCCATCTGACCAACAGAGGCGATATTCATGGTGATACTCTTTCTTTTCAGCTATGGCTTGCTGAAATTTCGCCTCAGCTTGTGCTAGGTCATCGGGATGAACCCGACTTGCCCAAACCTTATAGCCCGGTTCGCACTCATTCGGTTTTAGCCCTAGTATCGTGAAGTGAGCTTCTGACCAAAGCAAGGCATTGGTCTGTATGTCCCAGTCCCAGGTTCCCATGCGTCCAACCTTCAGAGCGAGTTGCAGGTGAGCTTCACTTTCTCGCAACTCCGCTTCTGCCCGCGATCGCTCCACGGCTAGCCAGGTTTTTTCGGCAATGCGCTCCATCAGCACCACATCTTCCTCGGTCCATTGGCGAACAGAGACATGGTGCAACACCAACAATGCAACAAATCGCCCTTCTTTCACCAATGGAACACATAGGAGAGATTGGGTTTGGATTGCGTCAAAGGTAGCAGCCGCCGATCCGGCAGTCCTAGGATCGCGAGCGACATCATCTACGACAATAGTTTTGCCTTGCTTTAATTCAGCAATAAGTTCAGGGCCAAACGAATCCATGTGATGTCTACCCACCACGCTGATGACACCATTGCAATAGTCGCGATCGACGATGACATATTCCTGAGTAGAATCAATTTCGCCGTAGGTACAGCGAGTGACATTAGACCTCTTGCGAAAGTGCGAGCGCTCTAGTAAAATAAAAGAAAAAATTAGCTGAATAATATGAATTACGAACA
>NZ_JAUBSD010000143.1:0-10540 GCF_036704575.1 Microcoleus sp. K5-D4 | reverse complement strand
TTTTGGCTGGCATACATTCTAACTAATGAGCGCTTATTTTATATTTATATTATACAATCTAGCTGCGTATCAGCTTACTCAATAATATTAAAGTAATTTCAGAGCCAGATGTTCCATTTCCCCAAGCTGATAAATTTGAGAGAGTAGTAGATTTATTATCCTTGTTATTAGAAAGAGATTTAACCAAAGACGATATTACAGAAAACTATGAATTCGATCGCAGGCAAACTGACTATTATACTAATGCTGGTCTGTATATTGGACTGATAGAAAATTATAAAGATTCCCTGACCAAAAAAGTAACTTTTTGCTTGACAAGTGAAGGAAGGTCTATTTTACATAAAAGACCTAAATTAAAATATCTAGAGTTGATTAATAAGATTTTAGAACGTCAAGTTTTTTATTTAGTGTTTCAATTAGCGCTTAAACTGGGAGGAATTCCGCCCAAAGATGCAATCTGTAAAATAATCTCAGAAAATCGTCCAGATATTAATGATACAACTATAAAAAGGCGTTACTTTACAGTCCAAGGCTGGATTTCTTGGATTTGGTCCCAAATCCAAGACTAAAATCCGCATAGTGTGATTCTCTGGGTTTTTAATATCTTCAACCTAGTTTTGCCTCCGGGCCATTGCAGAAAGGGACGTGGCAAGACGAAAGAAGGTGCGGAAGCAGACATTTATCTAGAAATAACGGCCCTATAATATTTATCACAACTAGAACTCAATAGAAATACTTCTGAAGTTCTTACCGGAGGTCGCGTGGCATTAAACAGACAGTGCCGGAGCCATCGGCAAAAAGTTTTCGTTAGAATTATATATATCAGCCTCGCCGGCAAAAATGCCCGATCGCCCGATTGGCGGATTTAGCTCCGGCTGTGCCAAAATTGTCTAACTCGCTCACAAGTGTTACCAGTCCAAGATCGAGCTGTGACACTTTACCCCACCAAGCCAATGCAAGATTTTATTAATAACGTCTCTCGCTACCCGCGCTTTTTCATTACGATATGTCTGGGAATTTTCTTTTTCCTGTTCGAGCGACTCAAACCCCTGCTCGATCGACCGGCAACTGCGATCGCCCTGATTAGTTCGATTGTAGCGACTTTTGTCTTTCTAACTTTTACACTGCGGGCTATGTTAGGCCTGAGTTCGGTTTAAAGCCAAGCTAAAACGCAAACATCAACGGCAAATTCAGTTAAAACACTAACTCCCAAAGTAGCTGCCAATTCTTGCAGGCGATCGCACACTTGACAATAGTCGCTGCGATAGATTGGAAGAGGAAAAAAATTGGGCTAGTTACGCCAGTGCTGCTCAACCAAGGCGCAGGCAAACATTACCGAAGTGCAGGGCGTTTGGGGCTATCAACATTCACTGGGGAAATACTGCACCTCTGTTTCCCCGGTGTCCCACTTAATCATTAGGAAGCGGCACACCCCGCCCCGCTTTCCTCTCCCGTTAACCTGACGGTATCACGAGAGTTTCCAGCGGACAAGACAGATGAAGTTTGAACATATCTATCAATTTTTTCAAGACCCCCCTCCTGTTTATCTAAACAAGGAATTAGCTGTGTGTTACATTCTCTCCGTGTTATTGCGCGGAGATTCCTACGGTACAGAACTGATTGGCCAACTAGAGAGGGAATTCCCCATCTACCGCCTTTCTGATACCGTTCTCTACAGCGCTCTGAAATTCCTCGAAGATGAAGGCGTCATCACCGGTTACTGGAAAAAAGTAGAAGGACGCGGCCGCCCCCGCCGGATGTATCAAATCCTCGCTGAGTGGCGGCACCAAGCTCAAGACCTTGCTCGTCTCTGGCACGATTACATTGGTCAGGGAAACGGCGCTTCAGAGCGTCGTTCCCGCCCCTTAGAAACTGGTCAGACGGGTTAACCGAGTTGGAATCGGATGCCTAAACCCTGGAGATGCTGGCGCTACTTGCAAAGCGATTTGCCTTCCTTGCCTTCGCTTTGCTCGATCGCCCGCCGCACACCGATTAAAGCAGCTACACTACTTGACAACTCCCTGTCCTAAAGGAGCAGGGATTCTTGGTTCATTGGGACTACTCATGTAGCTTGCCCTCCCCAAAATTCACTGCGATTTGCCCAACCGCTGTATATCCACGCTGCAACACCACTTGCGCGGCTGCAACATCTCGATTCGTTTCATAGCCACAGGTTTGACATTTATGTACCCGTTCGGATAGTTCTTTTTTGCCTGTATGAGTTTGACATCTGGGACAAGTTTGACTTGTTCGGTTCGGGTCTACCTTGGCAAAGTATGCACCTCGCTTAAAGCAAACATGACCCAAGATATTCAGGAACTGACCAAACCCTGCATCAAGCGTGTGTTTGCTCATCATTCCGGCTGACATTGCTTTGAGGTTCAAATCCTCAGCAAATACTGTTTGGGCTGCGTTGCATAAATGATGTGCAGTCTTGAAATGAAAGTCTTTGCGACTGTTCGAGATGTATTCGTGGTGCAAGGCTATTTGGTGATGAATTTGACGAAACTTTCTAGAGCCTTTTTTCTTGCGCTTCAGTTGACGTTGCAGCAATTTCAGCTTGCGTTGTCCATCCACAAAGAATCTAGGTCTATCAATCAATTCACCATCAGAAGTTGCCAAAAAATGTTTTAACCCTAAATCAATCCCTAATCCATGTCCTGAAGGTGAGGCTTGAGGTACTTTGATATCACATTGCAAAGTGAGCATGACATAGTAGCCAGAAGCCCTCTTAACAACGCGAATTTGCTTAACCTCAAACCCTTGAGGGATTGGACGCGACAGGTGCATTTTAACTAACCCTATCTTGGGTAGGTTGACCCAATCGGTACCATCAAACTGTTTAACGGATTCTAGATTCAATTGAGGGAACACAAATGAGCGCATCCGCTTTTTGAATCTAGGAAAACCGTGTCCTCGTTCCCACATCGCCACAAACGCTGCCTCTAGTTGGCGCAACGCGTGCTGCAAGACATGGGTGTGAGGCAATTTCAACTCAGGAATTAACTTCTTTGCTTGGGCTAATGATTTGCATTGGCCCGCAAAGGTTGGACGCGGTGCATCAGCAGGGATCATGTATTCCTGTTTAATGCTGCACGAGTTGATATCACACTTACGAGAATTGACCCAATCTTTTCGTTCTCGCAATGCAAAGTTGTAGACCTTGCGGCAAATATTGAGCCACTGGTCGAAAGTTTGGCGTTGCGTATCGGTAGGAATGAGCTTGTACTCGTAGGTGAGATTTAACATACAATCATTGTAGAGCAAGTCTGAACAAACAGCACTGCATTTATTCAAAATCCTCTTCGGAGAAATTCAGAACTGAAAGTCCCCCTAGAAGGGGGAGGCTTGTACCCATTTCTCTGGTCACTTGAGAATTAGCGACGATGGAGAGATAGGGGAATTGGGTGATGGAGAGCAAAACGCCTTGCAGAAGAAGCTTTCTGCGAATCTTGGTAAAAAAGTGTCTGCGTAAGTCCTCGATCGCTTTCTTATGTAAATTTCTGTAAAGTAATAGTAGATAATTTCAATTACACAAACTTCTACCGATGGATACTGCTGTTCTTCCTTCTACCTTTGTGCTGACGCTACTGCTGGCTGTTGGCTTGTTTTTCTTCATCAAGGCTTCAGTCAAAGATCGCATCGAACAAGTCAAGCTGGCTTCCGAGAGCGCCCAAGAGTCACTGTTAACCGACTTACAACAGTATTTTGCCCAGAGAGCTTACCGAGTTGCAGCCGTCGATGCCCCCAACTATAAAGTCACATTTGAGGGTTTTGTGCGGCCAAGTTGGTTTCTAGCTATTTTTCTAACACTGCTGAGTGCAGGCGGCGCTCTGTGCTTGGGACTGGTTTTGGGAATGCTAGTTCCGCAGCAGGGTCAAATTTTCCTAGCTTTGGTACTGCTGTCCCCGCTGGCGGGGGTATTTTACTGGAAAAAAGCTGGACGCTCTGAGCAAGTCTCCCTCAAACTCGAATCAGTTGCTGAGTCGGGAAGCCAAACCAAGAGCTTTGTTACTGTCAGAGCTCACCGCGATGAACTAGCAGCCATGCAAAAAGCTTTAGATTTGAAACCGATCGATTAAAAGTTTGACGCGGAACGTTTTTTGATATGCTAGATGCCGTAGTTAGACTTCTAGCTGACAAACCGATGACTCAAGAGCGGCTCTTTCGTTGATAAACCAGTGGCTGTTTTTTTGATCCACTTGTTCGATCGACCAAAAAGTAAAAAAAAACCATTATCGTGAAAGTGCCAATTGTGGCGATCGCCCTTGGGCTGCGATCAAGCCTGTTGCGATGGCTCCTTATACCCTAATTCGTAAGGACTTTTCGCAGAAATTTCAGTTGGCACTCTCCAGACAATGAGAACTCTCGCGCTTTTGTTAAAAGACTTAGAAAAACATTGCTGTCAATGTTTTGAGCTAAACATTTTGAGCTATGCGCGGCTGGCTGACACCACAGGAATTTTTTCTGTGGTAGCTTCCAACATCACCTTTAAGCTGGGAAACAAGAAATGGTTCTCTTCTACGTATTGGGCTCCAAATAAACCTTTTTCAGCCCAGAAGTATCTGTCAGTGGTATGCTCGTTACGCTTGACTAACAGCAAAGCTGGGGGAGCAATGCCTTCTGCATGGATGAACTTGCGAGCCGCTGTTACGGGTTTATCTTCGCCGCTCTCGATGCTATATTGAGGCACACACTCTAAAATTCTGCGTCCTTCTTGTCGGCGGCGACTCTTGCGTTTGCGTCTCCTGGCCAATTTCTTTACCTCCTCTGTGAGCAGACAGTATGAGCAGACAGGTTGTAATGATAGCTACCAAATCCGAGGCCAGTATATCCGTTCTAGCTCAAAATTTCAACTGTTTTTAATATATCGACATAATCTTAACATTCGTGCCGATCGACAAAAGTGTAACGGTTGTGGTAGGGCTGGCCGCAAGTTCCGGCAAGATCCAAGGTTGGGGATCGGTGGAAGCTGCGCGGAGGGCGATGCGGGGCAATTTGGGCTCATGAAAGCCCCATGCCTTCAACATAGCTGCCTTCTATCAAAGGGAAGAAACCTGAAACCTAGAAGTCTCTCATCAGTAATCGGTAGCCGATCGTTTGTAATTTACTTAGAATTCCGTTAGATATCTTAATGTGGCGCTCATGTTAATGCCAGCCAGTTCAGAATTTGTCAAACTTTGCCGCTCGCAGGTGGCCATCGCCGTTAGTTTGGGAGCGAAATTCAGCGCGGTATACCTGACACAAGAGTTGGTAGAAGGCAGCGAAGCAAAGTTGGTGCCGATCGCAGTTTACCCAGAAAGCTCAGCCGAATCGGAAGAAAATCAGGGGTTGAGGTTGCAATGTTCCGAAAGCTCGACAGTGAAACCGGTACCGCGACTGCTGGCGCCGCCGGTTCGGCCTGTGGAAGAATCAACGGTGGGGGCGATCGCACCCGAGCGACTTCCGGGTAAGGAGCGCAGTTCCCATCAGTGCCAAGGCCCGGAGAATGTGTGGCAGCAGCGGATGCAAATTGTGACGCCTCTGATACACGAGGGAGCTGTAATGGGACTCCTAGTCAGCGGTCGGCATGACAGGCCTTGGAACGAGCGAGAGGAGGCTCAGATACAACAAATTGCTCGCACCTTAGCCCTAGCCTGCATATTAGATCAGCGATCGCAGTGGATGCAGCAGGAATTGGGTACGAGTCGGCAAATCCAGGCTCAGGTTTACGACACGATGCACAATTTGCTGCACCAGTTCAAAAGTCCGCTGACAGCGTTGCGAACTTTTGGCAAGCTGTTAGCGCGGCGGCTGGTACCGGAAGACAAAAACCGCAATGTGGCTTTTAGTATTGTCCGAGAGAGCGATCGGCTGCAAGAGTTGCTGGGCCAGTTCGATCGAACCGTTGACACCGGCGAAGCACATCTAAAACTGCGATCGGGCACTTCAGAAAAAGCAATGTCCAATGTGGAATCAATCCGGCATTCTCCTCTGTCGCTGTCACCTGCGGCCAATTTGAAGGAATCCTGTTTTGTGGCAGAAGTCTTAAAACCGCTGTTAATTTCCGCCGAGGCGATCGCATCTGAAAGGAATCTGAAATTGGTAGCCGACCTGGAGGCGGATTTGCCACCAGTCTCAGCGAACGATCGAGCTTTGCGCGAAGTGTTGAGCAATTTAATTGACAATGCTTTGAAATATACCCCTGCCGGCCACCAAATTTATATTAAAGTCAGGTACAAAGTAGCGGATGGCGATCGGGCAGGATACAGCCAATTGCCTGCCATAGCAGTTGCTGTCAGTGACACAGGTTCCGGCATTCCTCCCCAGGATTTAGAGCATTTATTTGAGCGGCACTACCGGGGAGAAAAAGCGCAGACCGAAATTCCGGGTACAGGATTGGGTTTGGCGATCGCCCGCGATTTAGTCCGCCAAATGCAAGGAGAAATAGAAGTATTTTCCCCAGTCAATCCTGAATGGCTGCCATCGGCGGAAACTCATTTATATCCAACGAATCGCGGCACTACATTTGTGGTTTGGCTACCAGTGAATAAGTAACCAACTATATTGCTTAGGGACATTTTTTATGAAGCATCTACCTTTATTCAATCAAATTTCCAAGTTATCAAATTCTTTAAAAGTTTTCAAAAAAAACTTTTTTGGTGTACCGTTTTTAGCTTTTTTTAATATTATGACTCTTCTGATTTTGGGCGGGGTGAGCATATACGCCAAACTCAACAACAAGGGACGCGGAGTTGAACGCCTATTTAGCGACCCTTTTAATTTCTGGTTCCCTTACGAAGGCATTTTTACCGGAGTTTCCGAAGTTCTCGGGTGTCTCCCAGTCGCAATTTGTGCATTTACTTTCGGAGTGTTGCGCCAAAAAGATCGGGGTAGTAGATCGGCGATATTCTTATTTTTTAGTGCTTTACTCCTGGGAGTCTTTTACCTGGATGACAGGTTTCGGATGACTTTGATTATGTCTCGGTTGGGAATATCTAAGAAAATAATTTATTTGTGTTATGGGAGTGCAGTTTTCCTTTACGGAGTTAAGTTTTGGCGATACATCAAAACCACTCATTACCTGCCATTAGTTGCAGCATTCTTATTGTTTGCTATCTCGCGGTTAGAGGATCTTTTAGAGACTCCACATCAAGCATTACACGCGATGCTAGAAGATGGCACTAAATTATTAGGCCTTGTGAATTTAGCCCTGTATTTTTGGTACGTCTGTCATCATGAAGTTTGGCGGCATTTCCAGCAAAGCGAAAATCGTTGATCGCGTCGATGATATTACAAAAAAAGTCGTTTCTGAATTATGGTATCACTAAGCAACGCCGGCGATCGCATAAAAGCCAAATAATTTCTTTTATAACGAGCTATCAGGATGTATTAATCTTGTATTTTCGCGCTCAAATTTTGTCCTATATATACAGCATACTCCATGTAGATGTAGATCTCGAGAAACCGGGTTCCTTGAACAGAATCAGTAATGATGCGAGAACTGTAAAGAAACCCGGTTTCTGAGGTGCATTCATAAACCTGGAATACGCTATATATGGAATATGCTGTATTTTTACGACACAGTTGGTAACGTCTCCGAAGAGATAGTTAAAAAATATATTGAAAACCAACACAATTACAGCGTATCCCAGGTTTATGAAGTGCAGCTTTAGACACGGCAATGCCACTCCCCTACGGGGATTGAGCCATCAGGGGTTTACTTCATAAACCTGTAATCTGCTCTAAGTTAGAAGAATGTGGCTAAAGCCGCAGCGCCTATCCCGACCCCAGAAGGGGGGGTACTTGCTGCGGGTAAAAATTATATCATAATTCCGATTAATGAGCAATTACCAATTAGCAATTACCCTATTCTCATGCAACTGAAAATCGGTATACGATCAATTCAGCCAGATAAGTTTTCTAGGCATTAGCTACGGCGATATTAGTGGCTCTACAGATAGTCGGCAGATCAATAATAAACTGCGTTCCCTGCTCTGGCGTAGAAATACACTCCAATTGACCGCAGTGTTTTTCTATCAGAATTTTTCGGCTGATGGACAATCCCATGCCTGTACCTTTTCCTATGGGTTTAGTAGTAAAAAAGGGAGTGAAAAGTTTAGCACGAACTTTCTCTGTCATGCCCACACCATTATCAGAAATTGTTACCAGGATGTGGGAAGCCGAGCTAATGTTGTCATCCGAATTGCCGGGTACAACTTCAGTACGAATCAAAATCTGGGGTTTAAAAACTGCACCATCTTCTCTACTTAGCCGCTCTTCTAAAGCATCTATAGCATTCGCTAAAAGGTTCATAAACACCTGATTGAGCTGACCGGCATAACAGTTCACAAGCGGCAATGCACCATAGTCTTTTATCACATTAATAGCAGGCCGATCAGACTTAGCCTTTAGTCGGTGCTGTAAGATCAGCAAAGTGCTATTAATGCCTTCGTGGATATCTACTGATTTAATTTCAGTTTCATCCAACCGCGAAAAATTGCGTAGAGAGTGAACAATATTGCGAATGCGTTCGATCCCTAACTGCATGGAAGAAAGCAATTTTGGTAAATCATCTATGATAAATGGCAACTCTCCATCTTCTATTTCATGGACAATTTCTGCTTCGGGTTGCGGGTAATACCTTTGGTAAAGACTCAACATATTAATGAGTTCTTTAATATAGTCGTTGGCGTGCGAGAGATTGCCGTAAATAAAGTTAACTGGATTGTTGATTTCATGAGCTACACCTGCAACTAATTGACCTAGACTAGACATTTTTTCACTTTGAACTAACTGGAGTTGTGTGTCTTGCAGTTCTTTGACAAAATGTTCTAAAGCCAGAGATTTTTGGTACTCTTTTTCTTGACTAATACGGAGTGCTTTCTCTACTTGTTCGCGCCGCTCTATTTCCGACTGCAATTTATGACTTAGAGAAAAACTTCTCAAAGCTGTTAGCATCGTAGTGTATAGCTTTGATGTCGTTAATTCTGTTTTAGTTTTATAGTCATTAATATCGTAATTGATAATAATGCTTTTTTCAGGTACTTGTCCGGGTTGACCCGTGCGTAAAATAATTCGCACTAACTGATTGCCTAAAACTTCTCGGACAT
Organism: Microcoleus sp. K5-D4; assembly: GCF_036704575.1. Classification (NCBI taxonomy): domain Bacteria; kingdom Bacillati; phylum Cyanobacteriota; class Cyanophyceae; order Oscillatoriales; family Microcoleaceae; genus Microcoleus; species Microcoleus sp. K5-D4. The sequence goes on along the minus strand of NZ_JAUBSD010000143.1, from coordinate 1,448 downwards.
ATTTAACAAAGTTTAAGCCAGCATCATCTGTTTCCATAATTACATCAAGTAAGATTATGGCAACATCAGGATTTTCTTGGATTAGCTGTTTAGCTTCACGAGCGGAGTAAGCATTAATGAAGGTTAAAGATTTATTTTCAAAGACAAACTTCCTTAGTGAAATTTCGGTAGCGGTGTGAACTTGAGCCTCATCATCTACAACTAAAATTTTCCAGCTTTCACTCAGTTTTTCTTCTGTGGTTTCATCTGCAAACAATATCTCGTCATCCGAGTCGATTACTTCGGCAAAGTATACTGTTTCTGGAGATGGTTGAGTTAACAAATCGTCAAAATCACTTTTCATTGCTGTACACCTTTATTTTTTACTAATGTTTAGGTTTGAAGTTAGAAAACCTGTTAAGAAAAAGGCAGAAGGGAGAAGAGTTACACAGCAACCTTTTCAGTCATCCTTACTTTAGTTTTAATGAGGTGGACTTACTTAGTTCTCTTGGTCAGAAAATCAGAATAGGAACTCTACATTGGTGAATCAATTTGCATGGGTAATTTAATAATAAACTTGGTGCCTCTTCCCACCTCACTTAGACATTCAATTTCACCTTTGAGTTTTTGGGTGACTAAATTGTAGACAATATGTAACCCTAACCCACTGCCACCTTGACCACGCTTAGTGGTAAAGAATGGCTCAAAAATTTTACTTAAGTTTTCTGGGGGAATACCTTTCCCTTCATCGGCGTATTCAAACCTTAGCCGATTACCTTCTTGCTCCCAATCAAAGATTAGTTCCCCAGAAATCCCTGGTTCGTAGGCATGAATCAGAGAATTGATTAGCAAGTTTGTCACAACTTGGGACAATGCTCCTGGATAAGAATCTATAGCAATTTTGCTATCTCCCTTAATTTTAAGCGAATGTTGGCTATTTTTCAACTTTGGTTTTAATTGTAATAAAATTTCATCAAGATAAGGTCTGATCTGGAAAGTACGTCGTTCTTCGCTAGAGCGATCTACTGCTACTTGCTTAAAGCTTTGAATCAAGGCTGCCGCCCGATCTAGGTTAATTAGAAGTGCCTTACTGCTTTGGGTAGCAATATCGACAAATTCTTCTAAATCCGAGCGCTTCATTTTGCCACTTTTATAAATAGATGCAAATTCCGTGGTATTTTCGGCCAAAGCTGAAGCAACAGTGACACCCACTCCGATAGGAGTATTAATTTCATGGGCAACACCAGCAACTAATCCTCCCAGAGATGCCATTTTTTCAGATTCGACTAGCTGAGTTTGGGTGGCTTTTAAAGCCTCTAGGGTGTTCGATAATTGTTGAGTACGATCGCTCACTAATTGCTCTAAGTTTTGATTAAACTCCTGTAAATTTTTGTAAAGTTGAGCATTCTCAATAGAAATAGCAATTTGTGCAGATAAAAGTTTTAACAATTCTAGGCGATCCGTAGTAA
>NZ_JAUBSD010000142.1:1844-10575 GCF_036704575.1 Microcoleus sp. K5-D4 | reverse complement strand
TAAAGGTTTCATCCTATTTTACCTTTTTTGGTCTACCCCCTTGACAATTTGCACTTTTTCTTAACTTGTCACAAATGGAGCGATATCCCCGCACCAATGAGCGCTCAACGCCAAAAAAGCGGTGGGAACTATCTTCGCTATTCATATTTTTACCAGTTCTTTTATGATACCTTACATAAACTCATTACTGCGATTTCTTTACTTTTTGCAATCAAATAAAATATCTCAACAGGCCTTGCTATTTAGCCAAAAAGTGATAATCTTGAAATAGAGGCAATCGAAAACTCGGTTGATACAGCCTAGGAAAAAATCAGAGAATTTTGGTAACAAAATTACAATTAAAAATAAGCTGTCTTTTGTTTTCTGTCCTTGGGCAGAACTGAGAGGAAGTTGAGAGGTAAAAAGCAATGCTCGACAATTTAGCAATTGAACAAAAAGCCGGTTTAATTCCCAAAGAAAAAGCCTTAGTATTGTTATTTGATGAAGTAGGTATCGCTGACATCCCATTAGTAGGCGGTAAAAATGCTTCTTTGGGCGAAATGATTCAACAATTAACGGGCCAAGGAGTTAGAGTTCCCAACGGATTTGCAACTACAGCACACGCTTATCGGTACTTTATCCAGTCAGCGGGTTTAGAAGCTAAATTGCGCGAAATTTTTGCCGATTTAGATGTAGAAGATCTGCAAAACCTGCGACAAAAAGGCAAGCAAGCGCGGGCACTGATTCTGGACACACCATTTCCGCGAGAACTACAAGCGGCGATCGCGGATGCTTACGAAAAATTGTGCGATCGCTACGGCGACAGTACAGACGTAGCAGTGCGTTCCTCCGCCACCGCCGAAGACTTACCCGACGCCAGTTTCGCGGGACAGCAAGAAACCTACCTCAACGTCCAAGCTTGCGCTGGCGTCCTCGAATGCTGTCACAAATGCTTTGCTTCCATATTCACCGATCGCGCAATTTCCTACCGCCAACAGCGGGGTTTCGACCACTTTGAAGTCGCCCTATCAGTCGGTGTCCAAAAAATGGTGCGATCGGACTTAGCATCCTCCGGCGTCATGTTCAGCATCGACACCGAAACCGGATTCAAAAACGCCGTATTAGTAACCGCCGCCTACGGATTAGGCGAAAACGTCGTCCAAGGAACCGTCAACCCCGACGAATACTTCGTCTTTAAACCAACATTAAAACAAGGTTTTCGCCCGATTTTAGACAAACGCCTCGGCAGCAAAACACTCAAAATGGTGTACGACATCGGCGGTTCTAAATACACCAAAAACGTCTCCGTGATAGCAGCCGAAAAAAATAAATTTGCCATACAAGATGATGAAATTCTGCAACTAGCAAAATGGGCAGTAGTCATCGAAGAACACTACTCTAAAGTGCGCGGGACTTATACCCCGATGGACATTGAGTGGGCCAAAGACGGCAATACGGGCGAATTGTTTATTGTCCAAGCGCGACCCGAAACAGTACAATCTCAAAAGTCTGCTAAAGTTTTGCGAAACTACAAATTGCAAGGTAGCAGTGCAGTTTTAGCAAAAGGACGCGCCGTTGGCGAATCAATCGGACAAGGCCCAGCCCGCATAATTTTAGATGTGCACAAAATCGCTGAATTTCAATCAGGAGAAGTTTTAGTTACCAACAAAACCGACCCGGATTGGGAACCGATTATGAAAAAAGCAAGTGCGATCGTCACCAATTCCGGCGGCCGCACTTGTCACGCCGCCATCATAGCCAGAGAAATGGGAATTCCCGCCATTGTCGGCACCGGCGACGCCACTCAAATCTTGAAAAATCATCAAGAAATCACTGTTTCTTGTTCCGAAGGAGACGAAGGCAAAGTTTATTCCGGTTTGCTTCCTTTTGAAATTCAAGAAACTGCGATCGAGAATTTACCCCGCACCCGCACTCAAATTTTAATGAATGTCGGGAACCCAGAAGAAGCCTTTGGTTTATCAGCAATTCCTTGCGACGGCGTAGGCTTAGCGCGGTTGGAATTCATCATTGCAAATCACATTAAAGCACACCCACTGGCACTAATTCACTTTGATGAATTAGTGGATGAATCAGTCAAGGAAGAAATTGCAGAACTCACAGCACTTTACCAACACAAACCCGATTTCTTCACCGACAAACTCGCCCACGGAATTGCCACAATTGCCGCCGCATTTTATCCAAATCCAGTTATCGTGCGGATGAGCGATTTCAAGAGCAACGAATATGCTAATCTTTTGGGAGGTCGGCAGTTTGAACCCAAGGAAGAAAACCCGATGATCGGGTGGCGTGGCGCCTCTCGTTATTACGACCCGAATTACCGCGAAGCTTACGCTTTGGAATGCAAAGCATTAAAGCGAGTTCGCGACGAAATGGGCTTGACAAATGTGATTCCGATGATTCCATTTTGTCGCACCCCAGATGAAGGGCGAAAAGTGTTAGCCGAGATGGCAAAACACGGTTTAGTTAAGGGCGAGAACGGCTTGCAAGTGTATGTGATGTGCGAATTGCCGAGCAATGTCATATTTGCTGACGAATTCGCCCAAGTTTTTGACGGATTCTCGATCGGCTCTAACGATTTAACTCAGCTAACATTAGGATTAGACCGGGATTCTGCTTTAGTCGCACACATTTTTGACGAACGGAATGAAGCTGTCAAGCGAATGGTAGCAATTGCGATTAAAGCTGCCAAGAAGTACGATCGCAAGATTGGGATTTGCGGTCAAGCGCCCAGCGATTATCCGGAGTTTGCTCGTTTCTTGGTTGAGTTGGGAATTGATTCGATGAGTTTGAATCCCGATTCGGTTTTGAAAACTTTGTTAGATGTTGCTAAGGTGGAGGGCGCGGGTTCGTTGATGGATTTAGCGGGGGATATTGCTAAGGTTTAACCGTTTTGGTTTTGGAGAGCAACCGGGTTTCTCAAACAATAGCTACCCCATGTTCTGGCTTGGTTGTTTTTGAACTCGACTCGGTTTCTCATATGTATTCCTGTAAAATAATCGCTCTCGCGTTTGTAGTGATTAATCCAAGTCCTCTAATTTTTATCAGGACTTGCATTCGTCACTACAAACCTATTTCATTGCTGATAATTGACCTGACATAATATCACATCATATCAGCACTTCTGGCTTTGTTGAACCCTGGCGCTGCGCGCGATCGCCCGACTCAGCCGCCAGCTAACGGTTAACACACGGGCGACATAGTTTGAGAATTGATCGGGAACTTTTCTTATTTAAAACCGTCTTTTAGGGGAGGATTTTCTGTTGCCATCGCCTAAATCAACAAACATATTCTCCACATAAGCTCTGAAAATGTGCTAACTGCTCTCCTGATTATTTTCATAGGTTTAGCTCCGTCGCTGCTGTCTTTGTGGGTGATGCGCTCTGCCCAGAGCCAAGCCCGCGACAGAATTGCAGCGGCCAGACTTGCGGTAGCGAATAGACCCATGCGAACTCCACTACCAACTGCCGATCGCACTTACATACAAAGCCTCGGTTACTCGATCGGCGATATCACTTGCGAGTATAACGCCCGCTCAAATTACATTCGCTGCGCTGTCAATCCTTCTGGGCCCTGTCAAGATTGTCGGTATTACCAAGCCAGAACACTTGACGTTGGGGATCAAAAGATATAGCTTATATTGGTGCTTGTATCTACGTCTATTTGCGGATGTAATAATCAATGAGTTAAGATGTACTTACGTGTAAGGATTATTGTTGAAGCTTGTTTTGGACGACCCACGCCCAAACTCAGCAGTTAAAACCTAATCGAGCATTATTGCTTGGTTACAGTTGCTATAACAGGGGAATTGCGTTGGGTGTTTTTCTAGTTGAGGACTTACGATCAGAAACCAGGTTTAGATGATAAATTTTGGTTGGGCGGCGAGAAATCTAGGAATAAATTGGGTTTCTAGTCTCCTGGTCGTAACTCCTGCAGTTAAGAAAATTAGCCAACAAAAATCGTAAGTAGCTGAGGGGCAAATCTCCAAATCAGTTTCTCCAAAACATCATGAAAAATTCTGCACGAAACATTGTCCCGAGCATTTATCTTAAACAGAAACCTGCTCGAAGACTCTAAGTTGACAGTGTGAGAAGTTAGTTGTGGGCTGCACGAATCTGTTTTTGCGATCGTAGCGAAACAGTCTCAAACCTAGATTGCTATCTCCAGACTCCAAGTCATGAATTTTTAAGACGCTTCGTCGATACAGGGTATGCCGATTTCAATTGAATCTCATATGTTGCACCATTTTCAAGAATAGGCTTTCTGGTCTGTTCCACAACAAGTGAATTTTCTTATGGGCTGGGCAGGAGAACCCCCCCATAGAAGGGTTATTGATAATGGTAAAAGATCTCAGTTGAATGACACTTCGGGCACGGTCGGCATAATTATGTGACGGCTATCACTCCCTAATTAATGTGTGGTTGCTATTGTGAACAGGGCTTGCACACCAACACCAAAGAAACCGAGTTGTTTACCGGGAGCGAGGGCTGCAAAGAAGTCTTTTCGTCCCTCAAACCAGGTTTATACGTCTAGAAATAGAGAGTTTTATCTGCAAACTAAAGTGCATTAGACGAGGTACAGAAAACCTCATCAAGTAAATTTTTGAGAACTCGTGTTCTTATCTACTGCGCGATGTCAGAGCTAGGCGTGTAACAGATACACTCGCTAACATAACAGAAAAAAGCCGAAGGCAAAATGTCACCCGATAGAAAGGTTATTGGGATTTAAACCCCCAATCATCAGCGCTTCTGCCGGCTATATTTTCAATGCTATCAAATATCAATATAGCACTGCTTTTTGGTGAGTAAAATTCGCTTTTTGCTCTTGATTTAAGTCAAGCAGCAGAGCCTCTTAGTCTGCAATTCAACCTTCTTTTCAAGACGTGATAACTATCATCTTGAACTAGGTACATCATCTACAATCCGTGAGACAATTTGACCATGCAAAGCATCTGCAAGAAATCAATCTTTCTAACCAAAAAAATATGTGACTCCACCGCAAGGATTGCTGGCACAAAGTTCCGAACAACAACTACTTATCCTCAGAAAAAACCAATAAAACAAGTAAAAGCAGACGAGTGTTTCCTGTCTCACAAACTTGGTGGCGACGCGGGAATTGGGCATCCCCACAGAGAATTTTTACGATCAACCGAGTCTGTGGGCGCCCGGACTCTAAAAAATGTACTGTTTCTCGATGCCAGAGTAGAGAACTTCGACAGTTTGGCAAGAGGAGCAACAGCCGACACAGAGGTATTTGTATTGGACTCGACGCGGGATGGAGTCGAGCAAATTACTAGAATTCTGGCTAATTGCAGCGATTTAGACAGCCTTCAGATAGTTTCTCACGGTCGAGAAGCGGGGGTGCAGCTAGGGTCGATCGAACTCTGCAACGACAACTTACAAACCTACAGCCATTTGTTACAGCAGTGGGGAAAAGTCCTCAGCGAGAGAGGAGATATCTTGTTATTCGGGTGCAGCGTCGCAGCGGGGGAAAACGGCGAGGCCTTCGTGCGGAGGCTGAGCTTGATTGTCGGTGCAGATATTGCAGCTTCCGACAACTTGACGGGGAGTGCGGCACTCGGCGGCGACTGGCAATTAAAATTTGCGACCGGGGAAATAAAGGCGAGAATCGCCATTGAAAAAGAAGTGCTCGAAGCCTACCCTTACGCCCTCGGCACATTAGTTAACGAAACCTTCAAAAACTCCACAGTTAGGGGGCCTTGGATTTACGGGGGAAACGACGGGGCACTGTTCGATCCCAGCAGTAACCTTCCAGCAGCCGATCAACTTATCCCCGGCATTACCGGAGGCACAGTATCCGGCGTACTTCCGGCTTTGGGCGGTGCAAGTCCCGGCGATGGCGCTCTGCTATTAACTCCAGCAGTAAACCTTCGGGAAGCCTTCGTTATCTACAACAACCCCATTCCTTCAACCGACGGTCTCAGAGTTCAGTTTGATTTTTATTCTTACGGTTCAAGGGAGCAATTTGAGGCTCCGCAACCCAATATTCGCCCTCAGCCAGGGGACGGGCTGGGTTTCTTCTTGATTGACGGCACTGTTAGCCCAACAAGGACTGGGGGTTATGGCGGTTCTGTGGCTTACGCTCCACGAACGGGTATACCCGGTATTGAGGGAGGTTATTTAGGCATTGGGCTTGACGAGTTTGGCAATTTTTCAACATCCACAGAAGGGCGCTCTGGGCCAGAGCCGCCTCCGATTCCCGGCTCCTCTATTGGTTCTTTCAGACCTGATTCAGTAACTGTTAGAGGAAATCAAGCAGACGGTTATCAGTTTTTAACAAATGCGATCGTTCCCTTCGGCATCGATAACATTCCTACGAGCATTGACTTTAGTGGCCCTATTGCCGGCCGCAGTTTTAATTTCAGCAATACGTTCACGAGCGAGCGCAATTTAGCCAAAAGATCCGTTCAAATTACGCTGAATCCATCTAATGATCCGGTGGAACCCTCTCGCCTCACCGTTGCCTTCGATGAAAATTTCGACGACATCTACGAAACTACATTGATCGATATCCCCAACTTGGCAACCGAAAACGGCCGAGTACCGCCAATTTTCAAATTTGGTTTTGGCAGTTCCACAGGAGCCGCCAACAACATTCACGAACTTCAAAACCTCGTAGTTGAAACTATCAATCCTCCCAGTATCACCGCAGAGGTTGCCACTATTAAGACCGGCCCGCAGTTCGTCAAGCCCGGAAGCAGCATTACCTACACGATTACTACTGTAAACAGGGGGCCAGCGCCTGCTACAAATGTTCTGATTCAAGACGAAATACCTTTAGAACTGCTGCGTCCGGGCGGATTGCCCCCGGTTCTCAGTGCCTCCAACAACGGCACTTACGTGAACCAAACCAAGGCTGTCACCTGGCCGTTAATTCCGGTTCTAAATGCCGGCGAGACTCTGACTTACACACTGACAATTGATTTGCCGCCCGGTTTAACCAGCGGTAGCAGTTTTGCCAACGTTGCATTCAGCACTAGCTCGACTTTCGACCCCGACCTCAGCAACAACAGCGGTGTGCTTGCACCTGGGCAAATCGAGGGGCCTGGTGTAGTCTTTACCACAGTTGTCAATACAGTCGCGGATTTAGTTACTACCAAAAGTGGCCCTGTGACTACTTCGGCAGGGTCAAGCGTCGCCTACACATTGACTACGACTAACAGGGGGCCAGACCCCGCTGCCGATGTGACAATCACTGACAGCATTATTCCGGGTTTAACAGGAGTCAGCGTATCGGACGGCGGCACTTACGACCCTGTTTCGGGCATTGTCACCTTCCCAGCACTGACGGCGCTGGCAAATGCGGCTACTGCGACCCGCACCATCAGTTTCATTGCCCCAGCCACCCGTACCGACATCAGCAACACCGCCCGGAGTAGCGCGGCGACTTTCGATCCGATCGCCACTAACAACAACGGCTCGACAACCAACAAAGACGGCACTCCCACTAACTCTACGGTTACAACAAGTATTGCGCCCAACGCGGATCTGGCAACCACCAAAACCGGCTCTACGGATGCTCGCGCCGGTAGCTTGGTCAGCTATACAATCGCTACAGTCAACTTAGGGCCGAGTCCTGCAGAAGCTGTAACCATCACTGACAGCATAGTTCCGGGGTTAACCGGAGTCACGGCATCTAACGGTGGCGTTTACGATCCAGTGACAGGCATTGTCACCTTTGGGCCGGTGGCAATCGCCAACGCGGAGACACTCACCCGGACGATCGGCTTCACAGTACCGCCCAGCCTAACTTCCATTAGCAACACGGCCAGAAGTACCTCCATCACTCCCGACTCCACTCCGGCCAACAACAACGGTACAAACCCCAACGCCACCGTCACCACCTCGATCGATGCTGTGGCCGATGTTGTCACCCAAAAAACGGCTCCGGCCAGCATCAAGGTGGGCGACACGCTACTTTATACAATTACTACTACCAACTTAGGGCCGAGTCCCGCGACCAACGTAGTCATCACCGACAGCCTGATTCCCGGCTTAACTAATGTCAGCGTGTCCGATGAAGGAACCTACAATCCAGACACAGGGACGATCGATTTCCCAGCGATCGCGACTTTAGCCAGCGGCAGCAGCGTCACCCGCACCCTGATGTTTGTACCGCCGCCTACCCTGACGAGCATCACCAACATTGTCTTGAGTCGAGCGTCCACTTTTGACCCGGACTTAACCAACAACGACGGCTCGACAGTCGCATTGCCCGGTCAGGCGGGGGGGCAAGTTATTACCTCGATCGATGCTGTGGCCGATGTTGTCACCCAAAAAACGGCTCCGGCCAGCATCAAGGTGGGCGACACGCTACTTTATACAATTACTACTACCAACTTAGGGCCGAGTCCCGCGACCAACGTAGTCATCACCGACAGCCTGATTCCCGGCTTAACTAATGTCAGCGTGTCCGATGAAGGAACCTACAATCCAGACACAGGGACGATCGATTTCCCAGCGATCGCGACTTTAGCCAGCGGCAGCAGCGTCACCCGCACCCTGATGTTTGTACCGCCGCCTACCCTGACGAGCATCACCAACATTGTCTTGAGTCGAGCGTCCACTTTTGACCCGGACTTAACCAACAACGACGGCTCGACAGTCGCATTGCCCGGTCAGGCGGGGGGGCGAGTCATTACCTCGATCGATGCTGTAGCCGACCTGGTTACGTCCAAAAGCGGTCTCACATCTGCTCCTGCTGGTAGTTCCGT
>NZ_JAUBSD010000142.1:0-1744 GCF_036704575.1 Microcoleus sp. K5-D4 | reverse complement strand
ATTACCTCGATCGATGCTGTAGCCGACCTGGTTACGTCCAAAAGCGGTCTCACATCTGCTCCTGCTGGTAGTTCCGTGACTTATACTATAACTACCGCAAACAATGGGCCGAATGCTGCTGAAAACGTAGTGATTACAGACAGCATCATTCCCGGTTTAACGGGAGTCAGCGCATCCGATAACGGCACTTACGACCCAGTGACAGGGGTTGTCACCTTCCCAACAATTCCCAGTTTGACTAGCGGCAGCAACATCAACCGCGAAGTAACAGTAGTCGTTCCAGCGACGGGCACCATTAGCAATACTTCCCAGAGTCGAGCGACCACTTTTGACCCCGAACCCAGAAATAACAACGGTTCCGAGTCCAGAGCCACTGTCACCACCGCCATTTTACTCGCGCAGCCAACACCCAACAAGCTTCCATCAGCCGACAGCAGCAATGTGGCGATCGCGCCCAACAGCGTTGTCCAAATTAGCGGGCTCGGAGGCAGAGACTCAGACGGCACAGTGGTTACATTCACCATCAGCACCCTGCCGCCGGCAAATCAAGGCGTCCTGTTCTTGGGCGACCCCGCAACAGGGGGAATCGCTGTCACGGCAGGTCAAACGCTGACAGCCGAGCAAATGACGCAGTTATTCTTCGAGTCGGCCGGCAATTTCACAGGAGCTAATTTTACCTACAGCAGCAAGGACAATCTCGGTGACAGCAGTCCTGCCGCCACCGTTTCTCTCGTGTCCCTGGCGTTCAACTACCCGCCGGTACCCACAAACATCAGCAAGACACTGGCGCCAAACAGCACCGTCAACCTCACAGATCTCACGGCAAAAGACCCCGAAAACTCGATCGAATTCTTCACTATCCACACCCTGCCGGCGGCAACTCAAGGCGTGCTGTTCTTGGGCGACCCCAGCCAGGGAATCCGGATCACGGCAGGCCAAAGACTTAGCGCAACTCAAATCAGCCAGTTATTCTTCCAAGCAACCAGCGAATTCGCAGCCACCAACTTTACCTACAGCGCCACAGACAGCCGCGGCGCCATTAGTCCAGCCCCCGCTACAGCCTCCCTGCTAGCACTATTACCTCCCACCGACCAGCCGCCCGTCGCCAACAACTCCAGCGTCGCTTTGTTGCTGGAAACAATCGTGAACATCCCCGGACTCGGAGGAACCGACCCCGACGGCACGGTGGTTTCCTTTACCGTAAACACCTTGCCACCAGCCAATGAAGGCACGCTGTTATTGGGCGACCCCAGCCAGGGAGTGCGGGTGACGGCAGGTCAAATCCTGACACCCGAGCAAATTACCCAGTTGTTCTTCCAGGCGTCCGGCAATTTCACAGGGGCAAACTTCACCTACAGCGCTACAGATAACCTCGGCGCCACCAGTGCGGCAGTCGCCACTGTCTCTCTCATCCCCCTTAAGGAAGCGATACCGACGCCGACACCCGCGCCAACACCAACACCACCAACACCAACACCTGCAGCGGAACCAACACCCGCGCCGGAACCAACACCCACACCAACACCCGCCCCGACGCCCATACCCGCAGCGGAACCCGCCCCGACGCCCATACCCGGGCTAACACCCACTCCAACACTCGCGCCGGAACCAACACCCACACCGGCACTAACACCCACACCGGCAGCGCCACCAGCCCCGACGCCCATACCCACGCCGACGCCCATACCCAGGCCGGAACCGGAACCAACTGCAACACCGGCGCCAACACCAACACCCGCCCCGC
>NZ_JAUBSD010000141.1:0-10705 GCF_036704575.1 Microcoleus sp. K5-D4 | reverse complement strand
CTCAGATTTCACTCACTTTTTCACTTCTCTGTTTTATTGCGATCGTATCCCTCTTTAAAAACTGTCCGAAGTATTGTTACTTTAAGTTTTCCTCTTTGCAGTTGGTTGATAATGTTTTGGCGGCGCTCGCTTTTCAACGAGCCGTAAAAAGCCGTTACTTTTTGTGCTAAATAACTATTTCCGTGTCGCGTACTTTCTTTTTGAATTAAATCAACCAGCTTCTTAACGGCTCCTCTACTATTGCAAAACACAATTCCGCTTAAGTCTTGTTGCAGCCAAGATAATACAATCTTGCAAGCATCGGAATTCGCCGTGTCGCTAGGAGCCAAACACAAAACAGTCCTTCCAGCACTCCCCGCTCCGCTACCTTCAATTAAATGCAATTGGTCGGGTTGAGACATTCTACCGCTAAATCTCATTGCCATGTCTCGGGGGTTGCCAATTGTAGCCGAAGAACAAATAAATTGGAGCTGGCTGCTGTTGCCTCCCACACTGTCTACAGCCCTACGCAAACGGCGCATTAGGTTAGTAAAATGAGCACCAAAAACGCCTGTATACGAGTGGCTTTCATCAATAACCACCCAACGCAATCGTCGCAGAAATTCTCGCCAGGGTTCCCATTGTGAGACGCGCGGAATCTTGGATAATTGATAGTGCAGCAAATCGGGACTGACCGCTAAAATATTGGGGAGATGAGGCACAAAGAGTTTCAAACGTTCGGTGTAGGGAGTATCGCCTGTCATTTGTCCAACTTTTACCCGCTGTTCTTGAGGAAAGGTTTCGACAATGCGCTGGAGTTTGCGAAACTGATCGAAAGCTAGAGCTTTTAGCGGAAAAATATAGAGCGCAGAAGTTTGGGGATTCTTCAGACAATCTTCGAGAATTGCGAGGTTGTAACACAGGGTTTTCCCCGATGCTGTGGGAGTAACAATGCTCAAATCGCAGCCCTGACGCAGGCAATTTAAGGCTTCAATTTGATGCGAATAGAGTTGGTGAATTCCCAATTCCCGAAGAGCATTTTGTAAAGCCCAGGGCAAGTCTTTGGGAATGGCGTACAAGGAACCAGAGGCGGGAGGGGTAATGCGAACAGCGCTAAGATGTGAAGCTAACTCAAGCGCGACCGCTCTAAATTTGGGTTGAGGAATAGCGGCAATTTCTGCTGCACTTACCTTACAAAAGCTAGCAGATTCTACTTCACCTGCACCCTTTTCTTCAGCTTCGGATGAGGATTCTGGTGTTTTAGATGCCTCCCCAGGGGCGATTTCACCCCTTTCAACAGCTTGCTGCCAATTTTTGTATTGAACGGGAATCGAGTATCCGGGAAACTTGACTATAAGAGTGTTGCCCACCCAAGAAATAACCGTGCCTTGTCCGTACTTGGGAGAACAGAGCTGTTGTCCGGGGTCTAGCCACTCAGGATGCTTTCGTTCGCTGTTGGGAGTTACAGCGCGGATAAGAGCAGCATAGTCAGTGGGCTCGGGGTTTGTCATGGTTTTGGGGATAACTCCAATTGCCTCATCATAAGCTTCTTCTTCCAGACTGTTAGCATTCTCTCCCGAAGAACACGGCGTCATTGACTTTTGGATTTACGCTTACTCTCAGGAATCGGCACTGGACAATTGATTTGATCCGAATCCGCTGCTATGCGTTTAATTAGCTCGCATAGCAGCGATGCAATCTCCCAGCGCTCGGTGGTTTCCATCAGGCAAAGGAAAATATTTATAATCTTTATAATAATTGCTCCAATCTCCCCTCCACTGTGCTGCCCATTCCATAAGGCATTCGGAGCGTTCTTTTAAATTGAGAATTGGCAAACCGTGCAAATTGCAGCAGTAATTTAAAATTTTGATATCAAAGGCAGGATTATAGATAACACTCGCTTATCTTTCATAACTTCCACAACAGAAGGATAAATCTCTGGAAAGATGGGTGCATTCTTTACATCTTCATCCTTTATCTCGTGAATATCTGTTACTTCTGCGGGAATAGAAGTTGCAGGTCTGACAAGTGTATTGAGCAGCGCTTCTCCCAGCGAGTTAATAACTGCAATTCCCACAATCTCTGCATTATCGAAGCCAGTAGTTTCAGTATCCAAAATCAACCATTCATCAGGAGCAAGAAGCTGTTCTCTTGCCCACTTCACCGCTCTTACCCTATCTCTTTCGACAAAACTTACTTCTCGATACCACTCTTGATAATCCCGCTTAATTTGAGCTTTGAGGCGGTTGGCAGCTAGGTTTTCCAATTGCTTTTGGGTGGGTTTTCTTTTGGGACGGCAACATTCAGGATTGTTGATATCGTAGAGGAGCACGTCGTATTTTCGCGTTGAGATAACGCCTGAAGGTTTCAGAGGCGAGAGTCCCAATTCACCCAATTGCTTTTTAGTTTTCAGATGTTCTGGTGGCTCGTTGGATTCTCCCCACCAACTGTATTTGGTTAGTTCCATATTTGATAGCCAAATATCAAAACAATATATTCCAAATATAACTCGATTGGTAGCATTTAAAAACCCACAGAACAGCTCACAAAGCAAGTGAACTCAAAAGAAAAAAACCCCAGATTGGGGGAGGTGTCGCCCGCTGCAAAACTAAACGACAATCTAATCATTTTATCAAATAAGCGTCACGACCTGCGAATTGAAACAACTAATCCCGCTTCACCGTTACTCTTCGTTCGGCTGTATGTTTTTATAACTGCTTATAATACCATGGCATACAAAGGTTAGCCGTTCTTACCTGTTACCTTCAAAATCGCTCCTTTTTAGTTAACTTTTGAGATGCCCTATTTTGATTTTATTTCCAGAAATTAATAATAAGTTAAAAGTATTAACACACTGTAGGTTTTGGTTTAAAACTTTTGATTACTTTCAGGTTCGCGTCCTTAAAAAGATGAAGAGGCGTGTCTATTGACCGCCTCATAACATCTTTGAAGAATCACCTCGGCTTCAATCAGGGAAGTACATCAATCTAGGTGTTGGTCAATTAGGGCAATCAGTTGAGCGATGGTTTTCTGTTCTTCTAAGAGCAATTCCTTAAGCTGGCGCATCTGCTCTTGGTTTGGGGGACGGTGTACCAAATCATCAACGAAGTCAAGCAAAGGGGACTTTCTAAAAGGTCTGTCCAAGGCAGCTTCATCTCGCAAGCGCTGGGTTCGCTCCAGCTTGGAGCGCTGCAATCGGTTTTTAGCCTGACGGCGCGCGATAAGCCCGTCAAGTCTTTGACATACGTTCCCAGTCTTCTTCATCTCCATATATGTCTTTCACTTGTTGTTTCAACTCGGTTATCTGCTCGGTAAGACTTGCCACCCGATCTTCAATGGCATCTGTTTTATCTTCCTGGATTTCCAGAGAAATCTCCACAGATTCGACGTATTCCGTTAACTTTTGGATTGGATCTGGTTGGGGCGTATCACCGTTAGGCGTGTCACCGTTAGGCCCGTTGCCGTTGGTCATAGTCATGCCTCGCTGGTGTCTGATAGAAGAAACTGGCGAGCGCTTTTGATACAGATAAAACTGTCGCCAGCGTCGCCGAAGTAGTTGTTACTAAGTTGTTACCAAATTTGATGCCAATTAGTTAGTTGGATTCAATGGGATTCGCTTAGTAAGAATGCTCATAAATTCACCCTCACTTGGAGCTGGCATAAGCAAACTCCACTCGCTGATATGAGCGAACTGTAGCTTGTAAAGCCAGCGAATCGTGTATGTTACCCCGTAGCTCGATCCAAAAACCATTACCCTTACCCGTTCACAGCCATCAGATTGAGCTGGCAAACTGTTCAGACCAGGAATAATCGACGGTAAAGTATCGTCTGGACTAGGCACAAAATCCAGATTTTGCGAATAAACGAATTGTGGTCTGAAACTTGGTGTCGTTGGCAGCCCAATATCAAAGTTTGTTGTCATCATTTGAGCCTCCTACTCGTTCTAGGGGATTAGTCGCGTGGAAGATGTTCCAGATATTCTGCGTGGCGTGATTAGTTCTAGGTTGGACAAGTGGCGCATCAAAAAAAACTCAAGCCACTAACGTGACTAAAAAAGAATTTTTAGATGCCATCTTCTATCAACTCAAGAATTAATCGTTCCTCCCGTCGCCCGGTGTGGGTGCTGTCGGTGCGTTGGAGTCGCTCGCTATTCGCCAGCACAATGCGCTTGCTAGTTGGTTTTGTTCGGCACGATCAAGAACTCGCACTGTGGGAAACCAAAGCTGCAAGTGGGATAAGTCGCTGTTGACAGTGCCGGAGTACGCTTGAAACGGGTCGCTCTCCAAAGAAACCAAGGTTCGCAAAGCGTACAGTTCATCCAATTTGAGTCCATCCAATCGGTTGATTAAGGATTCGATTGAATATTTTCGGAGTGCTGTGTAGGTCGCCACGGCTTGTTCCTCCAGTTGCCACCAACTCATCATGTTGGCTCGTTCGGTGGCAGACAAAATCTCGTGTTTCCGAACGCAAATGTAAACTGGGTGTCCGTCTTCCTGTATCGGGTTGTCTTGGTCATCCAACAGGCGACCGGTGACGGTTTCAGGGCGAACGTCGGTCACTTCCATGCGTCCCAGTGTGGTGGTAACGCGGGGATTGGGTATTTCTACAAAGCTTGGTTGGGCGGGTTGCGATGGCTGCCCGTAATCTGCGAACATAAGGTTGCTCCTTGGTAGCTGGTGTTATCAGCGAATGGGAGAAGTCCTGGAAAAGTGTTTGCACCACTGCACCAGGGCGTCATTCCAACACTAAAACCTGCGTTACGGTCGGTCAAGGAGTTTACCTGATAGTGTCTGGTATTACTTTACGGTGAATTACTAATGGGATTGTTTGAGGCGCTCGGCAATGATGTTGGAGAGTTCGGGATTGCTGCCCGCTGCGTCAAGGATAGAACGAAGAGAATTGGCATAAGCGAGGGTTCGTTCGTACTGTTCGGGCATTTTCTCGAAATCAATGCCACTTCCCCATTTACTCGAAATAGTCTCTGTTTGCACGGCTAGGATACGACTCAACAAGCGAACACATTCCGCTCTATAGCCTCTGGTAGCTTCCATTTGGGCATCGGCATTGAACCACAGCCTACAAAACTCGCGTGCTTTCACAGGTTTTACAAATTTATCGATTGAACGTCGTTTTATTACAAACATAATTGTCCCTAGCTCACCTTACATCTTATGGTAAACTAGGGAGAAAGAATCGTTTGAATTTACATGATAATATCATGTAACAAATGGTTAAAACTCCCGAGCGGTTTGTGAACAAAGCTGAGGCTTAGCAAAACCACAGCGTTGGCATAACTCAGGAAGCCCGCGACAACAATCAGCAAGCGTTCGAGTAAAGGTCAAACACGAGAGATAAATATGATCGAATCAGTTAAAGCCGTTCGAGCTTCCGTGCAAATAGGTTCTCTCACAGTCGATGGGTTTATGCTGTCAGATGGCAGGCAGTTACCGAATGAGCCAGAGACAAGCGGCTGAATGTGTTGGAAAACCTGAGATTAACGCCCGACGGTTTTTGGATTCAAAAGCCATCAAATCTTTACGCTTGTCAAGGTTATGCGCCCGACAGCATCGAAATTGAACCAAACTCAGATCGACGGAGCTGTCAAAGTCGGTTCAATGCCCTTCCCCTAGAAGTTGTTACGGCTTACTGGCTTACTCAAGTCGGCGAAGGAAAAAAACAGGCATTGATCTTGCTTGGTGTGGGCGCTACTGACTGAAACCTCGGACCGGCGGTTTGATGAAGCTTTCGGCATTACTCGCACCGAGACTGGACGAAACAAGCTTCTGAGCCAACGAGTTCAAGAACTCGAACAGGATATTAGTGAAACGTTTTGGGTTGAGGATGAAGCCAGAGCTAAGCATGACTATTTTGAGCGCTTACGAACGGGAAAACGGCGCCGAGCGCTCCGACGACCAACAACCAACGGAAACCAAGCCCGCAGCAGTCGCTAAAGCAAAACGGGGCTTTGCCTATAAAAGGTGATTGGGTTTCCGTAGTTCGTGTCAACCAGTCATTTCGGCGATCTAAAGTGGGGGAAGCTTGTCACAAGACCTGCGACCCAGCAAGTGTTGGATTTGGGGCGATCTGAGCCTAATATTTTTTAGATCCTTCTCTCGCACAAGAAATAATTTTTTGCGCGAACGAGTAACGCCGAAAACTCGCTCGTCTACGATCTGGGGTGGGGGAAGCTTGTCACAAGACCTGCGACCCAGCAAGTGTTGGGTTTGGGGCGATCTGAGCCTAATATTTTATTTATGCCCTTCTCTCGCACAAGAAATAATTTTTTGCGCGAAGGAGTAACGCCGAAAACTCGCTCGTTTACCGTGTTTTTGTTGAGTTTTTTTATAAAGGGCAGTTGGCTTAGTGCTAATTTTATTATTTTACCTAAGAGGCTCTTATAATCTTAGGTGGATCTGAGGTGAATTTCAGGTACAACCCCAATTAATTTAAGCAACCCATTTCCTCTGTACTTGAGCGAATATGGCTTTCAGGGGTTAGGATCTGTTAGAATTTGTTCCATTGCCGCTCGGTTATGCGAGACAAATTGTATGCTCTATGCTTAAAATCAGGTACAAACCGGAGTTTGATTAGAACCAGAAATCCTGGGCAATTGCCATAAGTATGCCACATACTTCTCCCAATCTCGTTCTGGCTTTATTAATGAAGCCTTGAAACTCTAAATCAAGCACGTATAAAAACATTGTGAGTTATTAGCAGGGAACAAAAAAAATGAATCTAATTTGCACGTACACAACGAATAAGCCCTGGCAGCATAAAGCTTCCAGGCATTATTTCCACTTGCTTTAAGCCAAAAAAATCGCTGCACCTGATGAGAGGCACAGCAAAGAATTTAAAAAATATAGTAGCTCAATCATAACACAAACTGTTGACAGTTAGAAATAAACTGCAAACAGCAAATAGCTAGCCTCTCTTCTATATCGGGTGTAGCGGGTCAACCTTCTAGGAATACCCCGCTATGTCTACCTTTTTACCAATTTCAGACAATTTTAGTCAAGAGTTAGCGATTTTAGATAATTTTAGCCAGGATTGGCTAGAAAAACTTTGCTACGACGATGTTGTGGTTCGATCGGGCGTTGCCCCCGATCTCTACCCGATAAACTTCACCCCGACGACGAGCGACGGCCTGGAAGCTTACGAATTGCTGTATCGCGATCAAGACAAGTCAACCAACAGCGATAGTAGCGGTGGCAGCAGCCTAGAAGCGGCTCGAAATCTTGCCCGGTGTATCGGCGACGCAGGATATTTTTACAAAAATAAATTCTGGCTCCTTTCCGATCTTTGTGGAGCATCGGAGGATGCCAGAAACGGAAACATCAAGGCAAAAGGAATTTTTCGACCTGCGGGCCCTGCTGCTGCTGGCTGGATTGCTAACGGCCGCTTTCGACAACTAGCAGGTGCCCCGATCGCGCTAGATGAAAAAAACAAAGAGCGTCGCTATTTTCAGCCAACTGGAAAGTCCTTAGAGTTGTTCTTCCCCGCTGTTACGGTTCGAGTCTGGCAATTAGTAGCCGAAAAAGCTGGTTTACCCATGCCAGAATTCCCTGTGGTAGGAGTTGGCGGAAAAGCATTAGGTTTCTGGGAATGGGTCGAGAGTAGCGGTTGCCCGATCGTCATCACTGAAGGCGAGAAAAAAGCAGCTTCGTTGATTAGTCGCGGTTACGCGGCGATCGGCCTACCAGGAATCACAACCGGTTATCGAGTAACCGAGCGCGGCGAAACCATAACCAAAAAAGACGGGACGCAATACCAAAAAGCAATTGCCCACGAACTGCACGAAGCGCTCAAACCTTTTGATACGAAAGGACGTATCGTATTTTTTACCTTCGACTACCGCGAGGGGAATTGTTTTGAGACCCCAGAATTCAAAGCCGCCAGCACCACATCTCGACTTTTTGCTAACGTTACCTGCAAAATTGCCCTTCTACCCGGCCCTCACAAAGCGATCGATGATTTTGCTGTGGCAGGCGGTGATGTAGATGCACTTCTATCGGGAGCTAAAGACTACCAGAAGCTAAGGATAGAGGCCCAATGGCGACGCAATCGGCAATATACTCCCGATCACGCCATTAACTCGCGCTATTTTCACGCCTCCGCACCAGCATCCGGCACAATTACCGGCATTTTAAGTGGTTTAGCGACGGGCAAGACTCAATGGCTCAAAGATATCATTGCCAGCAATCCAGAAGGCAGAATCATCGTTTTAGGGAGTCGAAACGGTCTGCTGCTACAGACAGCCGAGAAATGTGGGTTTTACCATCTCAACGCCCACAACGGTTATCAGATGTTCAAAGACCCCAACGCCAGACTCTGCCTGTGCTTTGATTCTTTGCTCAAGCTTCCTCCTGAGATTTTTGAGGGGGCAACAATAATTCTTGACGAGGCAGAAAGCGTTCTCAGGCATTTATTGATGAGTTCCACCTTGAGGCGTGATCGGGAAGCTATCAAAGAGCGATTTAGTCAGGGGTGTCAGGATGCCGATCGAATTATCTTACTAGACGGGCATCTCACCGACTATACAGTCTCAATGGTCGCGAAAATTGCCGGGAACAAGCGGGTAATCAAGCATTTGAACGAATACAAGGAAAATTGCCCGAAAACCCGCGTTTTCGAGACTGAGAGCGGGAAACCAACAGCCGCCGAAAAACAGGCTTTTATCAACCTCATAGAAAACTCCGGTTGCCCCGCAATAGCAACTGATTTTTCTGTGCCGGAAGCTGAAGCCCTTGCCATTACTCTCACAGAGAGATTCGGAAAGGGCTTGCTTATTTGTTCAAAAAATTCGACAGACCCCGATCTGGTTGAATTCCAAACTGACCCAGATGCTTGGATTGAGAAAAATAATCCGGCCTGGATTATCTATACCCCAACTCTTGAAAACGGCATTGACATCAGCATTCTCGAATGGTGTACCGACGTGTTCGGTTTGTTCTGCGGGGTTTTGGGTGTAAATTCCTTGATTCAGATGCTGCGACGCGTAAGGCATCCGCTTAATCAAATTTCCATTCTCTGCCCTGGTTTTGGGCTTCAAAACTCCGATCGCGCTTCTTACTATGCCAATCAAATCAACCTTCAAATTCAATTAAATATTGACATTGAGAAGGGATTATTAGGTGCCGAAGAATATATGGAGGAGATCAAGGCCCAACTTGAGCACCAATACTCAGACCCACTTTTTAAAGCTTATTGCCACTTTGAAGCACAGGAGAATCTAGAGAAATCTGAGCTAAGAGAATTTCTCGTGCAAGCTTTAATGGCGGATGGGTACGAAGTCGCTCGCCCATCGATCGGGATTGACGAATCAGGGAGGCACATAGAAAACAAGATTCTCTGTAAGGAAAAAGAGGCACAGGAAATTTTCGAGGCTCCTGACATATCCCTAGAGGAAGCACAGGAAATATCCCGCAGCAACAAAGCAAGCTGGCCCGAAAGATGCCAAGCGGAAAAATGCCGACTTAAGACCCAATTACCGGGGGTTGAGGATACCGAACTTTGGAATTGGCAATTTGTACACCGGGTCAGGTTTGATGACCGATCGCTCCTAACGCAACTAGAGACAGCGTGGCTCTTCAATAATCCAGAAGAAGCCGAACTGTTGCAGCGAAGCAAATGGGAGACGGGAAAGCTGGAAAGTTCGCTGTCAGACCATAGCTCCCGCTGGCTCAAGCTTAAAACTCTTAGCAAGCTTAAGCTTAGGCAATTTTTAGACCCAGATCGCACTTGGTCTGAGGAATCTCCCGAAATCCAGGAGTTTTTGAGATGGGGAAAAAATAAGGATGTCTCAAAAATATTAGGGAATCCCGGGAAGAGCGGCATCAAATACGTTAACCGACTTTTGAGACTTATCGGCGTGTCGCTAATCAGTCGGCAAACCAGGGGGGAAGATAAACAACGACTTTACACTTACCATTACCAGCCTGAAGCCACAACAAAGCTAACGAAAAAGGGCCCCATCCGAATATGCTCCTTACCCGAAAATTGGCACGAACTTTATGTTCTGACAGCGGTCAGGATGAGCCAGAAAGTCGAAGCTAAAAAGGCTGCTGCAAAAACGACTGAAACTCCCGCCCCATATGCTTTAGATGCTGTCATAGATGGTTCTGATTTTATTAATACTCAAATAGAACCATCTATGACAAAAATCACCCCAGAAAATACGACGGCGGGCGAGGTGTCGGCAGAGACGGGGCCACCGACAAGTAAAGGTAGGCTGGGATGGGTTTTGCGTTGGGGGCGGGAATGGGTGCGGGCAAGATTCCTTGCCACCACAGACGGCGCTCAGTTGCGAATGCTGATAGAGCAAGTTGGCGGCTGGACTGAAACGCTGGCATGGCCGCATCAAATCCGCTGGGAGGACGCATCATGCTAGAACCTACCCAACAGTCCCGATCGCCCGCACAGCAAGATCCCGCCACCCACGCCGAGTGCTTTAGGCTTTATCCGCGCCGCCATTACCAGCAACGATCACACAACAGCCCACCAAATCGCAGGAGTAGTCAAGAAAGTCTGCGAATCGGGCCACGCCGATCACGCAAAAATCTGGGCCGCACTTACCGAATCAGAGTAAACCCAATACCGCGAGTTACTTGCCCCGCCGCCCATCCTCCAAGATTTTGCACGGATTCTAGAGGCTAGGGCGTCGGTTCAGTATTAGGAGTTGACAAAAAAAGGAATTTATGAAATTAGCCAGTGCATGAGTTCGACTCTA
>NZ_JAUBSD010000140.1:0-10793 GCF_036704575.1 Microcoleus sp. K5-D4 | reverse complement strand
TAGCTATAACCTGCAATCTGCTCCACTTCAGCCAAACCCTTCATTATAGCATAAAATTATTTTGCAAGAGGTCTAATCAACTTTTCGCTTGATGTTACAAAACTCACCCGACTGGGCTTATAAAAATTCCGAAATTTTGAATTTATACCTGTATTCAGCAAAGCCACAAAAAAGGAAAACGGGCAGAATCTCAACTCTAATTAATGAAATTCTGCCCGTATATTGTAAATATTGATCAATCCTCGAACCAAGTCGGAATTTCGCAAACATCCTGCATAAAAATCAGCGTTCATCCGTGGTTCAAACCTACCCGAAATTTCCACCAGTTTTGCCACCCTCAAAGCCTTAGAAGACCAGCGAGATTCCTTGCTGTACGCTTATATACGCGGTCACTGGTGGTACTAGGAAATAGAGCGGAGTTTGGTATTGGGCGATCATTGCACAACCGGCTACATAGTCATCCCCCAAGGAAGATAAGCAGAGAGGGAGTGGGAGAGTGGGAGAGTGGGAGAGGGGGAGAATAGGTAAAATCTTCCTGATTCCTGATTCCCTCTTCCTTCCATCCGTTACATCCGTTACATCCGTTACATCCGTCGAGCGAATCTGTTCCCGAACTTCCTTTAATGTGCCCAGAGAATCACGCCAGCTTCATAAGGACTGCTGAGATTATCGTGCTTCGGCAAAACCCGCAACGACAAACCTTGCAAACCACTAGAAGTATAAGTAATGTCAGCCGTATAAAGGCTAGCATTGTTAGAATCTTCTCCCAAATACTCCATCACCACCGGCACGCCACCAATGATATCGCCGTTAGCATCAACCGAGCCTTGATAAAGTTCAACTTGCACGTCCGCAGGCGTCAATCCCATCAGATTAATCCGAGATTTAACAGAGATCGACTGATTGACCTTAACTTCCTTATCCTGGGAAATATCAACAGCCTCAATCTTAATATCCTTCCACTTCGCGAGAACGTGCTTCTTCCAGTGAGACAACTCCTTGGCGGGAGCGCAATTATCCGAAGTCATGGTGTGGTAGCGATCGCTCACTGGGAAATATGCCCGCCGCGCGTAATCCTTCACCATCCGAGCAGTATTGAACAAAGGACAATTCAAGCGAATCGAATCCTTCATTTTCTCCGTCCAACCGCGGGGAATTCCATCAGCATCCCGGTTGTAAAACAGCGGTACAACTTCTTTTTCCATCAAGTCGTACAAAGCATTCGCCTCGACTTCATCCTGATACTTAGTATCTTCGTAAAACTCCCCATGTCCGATCGGCCAACCGGTACGAACATAATCAGCCTCATCCCACCATCCGTCAAGAATGCTCAGATTCGGCAAACCATTCATCGAAGCTTTCATCCCGGAAGTACCCGAAGCCTCACGCGGGCGGCGCGGCGTATTCAGCCACACATCGCAGCCCGACACCATCATCCGAGCAACGTTAATGTCGTAGTTCGGTAAAAACACCATCGAGCTCATCGTCTCGTGCTCGCGGATGAAGTGAACGATATCTCGAATCAATTCTTTACCCGGAATATCCATCGGGTGAGCCTTCCCAGCAATCACAAACTGCACCGGGCGATTTTGATCGCGCATGATCCGCATAATTCGATCGACATCGCGCAAAAATAGCGTCGCCCGCTTGTAAGTAGCAAAGCGGCGGGCAAACCCGATCGTCAGCACCTTCGGATTGAGAGCTTCCCGCGCGTGTTCGATTTCCGTTTGGGCAGCACCGCGCTCGCGCAAAGTCTTTTGCAGCCACTCCCGCGCGAACACCACCAACTCCGATCGACAGCGTTCGTGATTGCGCCATAGTTCCTCATCAGGAATCGACGACAGCCTGTCCCAGAGACGATCGTCCTTACCGGTCATTTCCCAGTCCGGGCCAAGGTATCGATCGTATAACTCCTGAGTAGACTTCGCCACACAACTGCGAGCGTGCACCCCATTGGTAATCGAAGTAATCGGTACTTCTTCCTGTGGCAAGCCCGGCCACAAACCCTGAAACATCGGGCGCGACACCACGCCGTGCAAAGCCGCCACCCCGTTGACAAAACTCGACATTTTAATTGCCAAAATTGCCATATTCAGAGGTGCGGACAAATCGCTAGTATTCTCCCTGCCTAATCCCAGAAACTCATCTTGCGACAAGCCAAACATCCTGGGATAATGATCGAGATAGTGCATCACCATATCCGGCTCGAACAAGTCAAACCCAGCAGGTACGGGCGTGTGAGTCGTAAACATACTGCTCGAAACCACCACCTGTTCCGCTTCTACGAAACTCAGGTGATATTCCTCCATCAGCATCCGAATGCGTTCCAAAGCCATGAAAGCCGCGTGGCCTTCATTCATGTGATAAGCCGTAACTGTCAGCCCCAATGCCTTGAGCATTTTCACGCCGCCGATGCCCAGCATGATTTCTTGGTGCATCCGCAGAGTTTTATCACCGCCGTACAGTTGGTCGCTAATATCTTGGTCATAGCGGCTGTTAGGTTCAATATTTGTATCCATTAGGTACAAAGGAACCGTTCCCACTTGTACTCGCCAAATCCGGGCGTACACCTTGCGGCCGGGATAGTCTACCTCAATCCGCAATTCCGAACCGTCGGGATTGCGTTCTGGGTGCAGCGGCATATTGTAGAAATCATTGAGCGGATAGCGTTCTTGCTGCCAGCCGTCGGCGTTGAGATACTGCGAAAAATAACCTTCTTGGTATAGCAAGCCGACACCGACTAAGGGCAAGCCCAAATCGCTAGCTGATTTGAGGTGGTCGCCTGCGAGTACGCCCAAACCGCCGGAATAGATTGGTAGGGCTTTAACTAAGCCGAATTCCATCGAAAAGTAAGCGTAGCATTCTTGCTGCTCGGTGCCACGCTGTTTGCGGTACCAGGCGCGATTTTTGAGATAATCGTCTAATTGTTGGGCTGCTCGGTTCATTTGGGCAATGAAGCCTTCATCTTCTGCCATTTCTTGCAGTCGCTCTTGAGATATGGTTCCGAGCATCAGCACCGGGTTTTGGTTGCTGGAGTCCCACAGGTCTCGATCGAGGCGGCGGAAGAGGTCTTTGGTATCGACGTTCCAGTCCCAGTGCAAGTTGTAAGCAAGCTTGCGTAGGGGTTCGAGAATTGCCGGTAGCGACGGGGAAACGTTAAATGTGCGAATTGGCTGCATAGACAAAGCCTTTATGTTGGGGTAGCGATATTTTCCTCTGTCTTTAGGTACAAGTCCGTTATTCTGCACACTATTTTAAGTTTTAACCAGTTGATGCACGATGCCATCAAGCAGACGAAACGGAAGCGGAGGTCGTTCGATGTGAGCGAACTAGCCGTTTTCGGCTGCGATAACTGTCGCAAGAAGGCCTTGCCACCAGACCATCACTACTGGACGGGGATCTGTATTGAGTGCGGCAACGAGTTTTCCTACAGTGGCTGCTCGTGCGACGGCTGCTGCGGCGGGACGTATGCGGGTTTCGGCGGTGGTCGCACGACTTTTTACGTGTAACGTTCGCAGGAATTGCACGCAGCGTTACAACCTTACGCAGTCGTAAGTCGCGACCCAATTAAGCAATTTTTACTTGTTGCAACTGAGAATTTACCAATAGCTTACTAGCATCATTGGCTGATAGTGCAGGGCTGAAATAATGACCCTGAATTTCTTGACAGTGGAGCGATCGCAAACACTCCAACTGCTCTTTAGTTTCTACTCCTTCGGCTACCACGCTCAAGTTCAAATCTCGCCCCAGGGTCGCTACAGCCTTAGCGATCGCCCGTTCGCACGGATCAGTCGTCAATCCGCTGACAAAGGATTTATCTATTTTTAAGATATTCAAGGGAAACTTTTTGAGATAATTTAGAGAACAATAACCAGTGCCGAAATCGTCCAGCGCAATTTGCACTCCCATATTCTGCAACTCCCTGAGAACTTTTGTGGTATAATCCACATCTTGCATGGCTGTAGTCTCGGTAATTTCTAACTCTAAATACTTGGGTGCTAAACCGCTTTTTTCCAAGCATTTCGCTACCATTTCTAATAAATTAAATTGCTGGAACTGCCGAGCCGAAACGTTGACTGCTACCCGCAAATCTGGCTGCAAAGCATCCTGCCAAGCTTTATTTTGAGTGCAGGCTGTTTGCAGCACCCATTCCCCAATAGTTACAATGAGCCCGTTCTCTTCGGCGATCGGAATAAATGTAGCGGGAGTAACTAAACCTAATTGTGGATGTTGCCAGCGTAGCAGGGCTTCCATGCCCTGAATTTGCCAAGTAGTAATGTTGACTTTGGGCTGGTAGAAAACCTCAAATTCTCCCTGTTCTAAAGCCTCGTGTAGCCTGTGTTCTATAGTTAGTAAATGGCTGCCTTGGGGATTAAGTGTTGAAGTATATAACTGATAGTTATTTCTTCCCATTTCTTTAGCGTAGTACAAGGCAGCATCGGCATTTTTGACTAAAGTTTCGGCCTCTTCACCATCATCGGGATAAAGGGCAATGCCGATGCTGCTGCTAACATGAAACGGTTGTCCTTCTAGTTTAAATGCTGGCTTTAAATTGTTGAGTATTCTTTGAGCTGTTTTAACGGCATCTTCTAAGCAATTGATATCGGGAAGCAGTATGGTAAATTCGTCGCCTCCCCAGCGGGCAACAGTGTCAGTCGATCGCAAAGTGTCGCTGATACGTCCGGCAAAACCTTCTAACAGGCGATCGCCCGCAGCGTGACCTAATGTATCATTAATCTTTTTGAACCTGTCCAAGTCTAAAAACATCACAGCAAGCATTTTTTTTGTTTGTTTAGCTTGTTTTAAGGAAGCCAGCAGCCGCTCGTTAAAAAGTATCCGGTTCGGTAAACCTGTGAGTTGGTCATAAACAGCTTGATAGCGAATAATTTCTTCAGCTTGCTTGCGCTGAGTGATATCCATCATCGTGCCGATCGCCCTGACTGCTTGGCCACTTTCATTGCGGATGATATAGCCGCGATCGAGCACAAAAACATATCCCCCGTCTGCACGGTGAAAGCTGTATTCTTCCGACCAACATTGAGCATCTGAGTTCATTGTTTGGTTGAAACTTAACATCACTCTTTCCCGTTCTTCTGGATGAATATTTAACCACCAGGATTCTAATTCTATCGTCTGAGTTTCGTTGAGTTTGTATCCAAAAACGTTTTCAAACTCTGCGCTCAACCAATACTCATTTTTTAACAAATCAAAATCCCATACGGCATCATTTGTCGCCCGCGTCAGCAGGTGAAAGCGTTCTTCGCTTTTGCGTAGTTTTTCTTCGGATTGCACCCGTTCCGTTACATCCCGAAAGCTGAATACTCGACCAGTAATTTGGCCTCCCGTGCGCTGGGGCAACGAGTAGCGCTCGAAGATTCTGCCATCTGTCAACTCGATGAGATCGTAACTTTCTGCTGCAGGGCGATCAGACAATTCTTTAGCACGGTTGAGAAATATTTCGGGGTATTTTAACTGGTTGATTCCAAACCCCAAAATTTGGTTGTTATCTCTCGAATCAACCAGCAAATCCGGCAACTGCCACATTTCGGCAAATTTGCGGTTAAAGGTGATAACTTTTCCTCCGCTGTCAACCGCCAGAATGGCGTCAGCAGTAGATTCAATGGTTGCTTGAAGCAACGAAAGAGATGTTTCTAGTTGTGACTCTGCTAATTTGCGATCGCTGATGTCAAATGCTGTGATTAATATTGAGGCTTTTTTTTCAAATTTTATAATATCTACAGTTGCTTCAATCCAGCGCATTTCTCCTGTTTTCGTGACTATTACTAATTCATATTTAGAGCCTGCTGTTGAGCGCGCATGGCTGGATTTACCCCATTTTTTAACTATTTCTATAAAATCTAGATGAATTAAGTCGTATAAATCCAAGGCTAGTAATTCTTCGCGAGTATATCCTGTCAGAGCTTCTGTCTGAGCATTGACATAGCGGAACTGTCTGCGGTGATAGATAAATGCAACAGCATTAACAGTTTCTATCAGTTGGCGAAACTTTTTTTCACTGCGCCGCAAATTTCTTTCAACCCGCTTTCTATCGGTAATATCTTGTGCTATATATAACTTGCCGCTGACCTTGCCTTGACCGTCGCGAATAATTGAAATAGAAAGCAGTACAATTATTTTTTTTCGATGTTTAGAAAGGTAGACTTTTTCGACGTTGCGCACAGAACCTTCGGCTGTTAAACTTGCTAACTCTAATTCCGGGGCTGGTGATTCAGTTTTCTGAAACAGTCTGGCTATTGGTGTGCCTAACAACTCTTTTTTAGAGTATCCTAAAAGTTGACAGGTAGCTTGGTTTAACGACAGAATATAACCGCCCGGGGTGGTGGCGATTATCGAGACGTTCATTTCTTCGCAAATATCGAGAGCATATTCGGCAGTTTGCTGCAAGTCTTGGGTCATTTGGGCAATAGTATGCCAGATATCCTGTTCTTTTTTTGGTGGATACAACACTTTTTCTCCTTTTGGTACCTTGTCATTTTCTGTTTCAGACTTCGGCTTGATTAACCTCATCGTCTTGGATAAGCTATTTACTGTTTTACCCCGGAGCAATAATGATATTGCTACACAAATAAAAACCAGGTAATAACAGATTATTTTCCATCTAAGAGTAGCTTCTTTTCGAGGAATTTCCTGAGATTCTATATAATTAGAAATCGGTAATTTTACTGGCTCAATTTGCGATAATTTATCCAAAAATAATGCGGTGCTTGCAGAAGTAAGGGGGCGAGCTGCCGATGGCAAATAGCTATGTTTCTGAGACCGAACCAAAATCCCTTCTACAGGGCGAGTGCCAGGTTCATCTCTTAGACTTGTCCGTAATATTTTTGGATTTATGCCACATTCCAGACCAAAAATAGCAACCGCGAAATATCCCAACATCAATTGAGAATTTTTTTTCATGTGCTCTACTTCCTAATTTCAAATAAATCTTTTTAGCCGCCATAAATCTAAAAAAAATTAGCCGAACTTTTTCTATCATGGGCAAACCCAGCCACTATTAATTTATGTGGATTTGTAAATAAATTTTTTTCAAGCTAATAATTTAGCTTTATAACTAATTACAATTTTAATCTTAATTTAAAATGTGTCATCAGCCATTGTGCCACAAATTATCCGCCATTCTGCCTAGACACCGCGTGGGAGCGCGCTAAAATTAGATAATTCCCGCAAAAAGGCGACCGGGATTCGTTAGAAAAATAAACAATTAGCTTAAAATCGATGCAGAGGTCCACTAATTGAACCCATGAGTCAGACGATCCCACAACTCGAAAAAGAAGTCCGCGCGCTGCAAGCAGAAGTTACCGCCCTGCAAGACTCGCTGGAAAAACTTGGCGTACAGCGCTCTGAGTGCCGAGTGGCAGTCAGTTTTCCCAAAAATAATACTCCTCAAGCCATTGCTGAGTTCCACCAGCAAACTGCTGCTTTTGGGGAGCAGTGGTTGCAGCAAATCCAGGAAATTGACCGAGAGACTAAAAATATTGAAAAGCAACTGCAGCCAAAACAGGCTTTACTCAATTACAAGCAAGGTGAACTAGAAAAATTGCTGGCCGGACAGCACTGGCAAGAAGTAGAAAACCACGTTCAAACCGGGGAAAAACGCTTGCAAGCACAAGCTCGGAAAATCAATCAAGCAGCCGCGCAGCTAGAGGCAGAGATTCAAGCTTTAAAAGCACTGTACGACCAACTCAATCCGAGTTATTCAGAGTGGTTTCAACAACCAACTCAAATAGTAGAATTTTCGGCAAAAACTATTCCTTATGCTTTTCCTACAAGCAGCGGGTTGATCTTGGAGAATAAGGAGATTGAGTGGGAAAAAAAGTAGTTTTGGCTTGTGAATTTTAAAGGTAAATTAGTGATTTGAATGTCGCCGTCGAACGATCCAATAAGCAAGACAGATTCGACGGCAACATCGCAAGGCTTTTACCTGCTTTTTTAGATAAAAAATACAAAACTGCCTCTGGCGCCGTTAATTTTAAGATTTTTGAGTTTCATTTTTTGAAACAAGTTTATTTTTAACTCTGGTGTCAATCTAAAATCTAAAATATAACAGTTCTGGACGCATCAACCGGGTTTTATAAAAAGACTTTGTTGCAGCTTTCGCTTCCGCTAAAAAACCCGGTTGATGAGAGCGAGGAGTGCGTAAGCCCTGTCTAAAATCTCACATAGACTTACTGATGAAACAATTGATTTGGATAGCGCTATTTATTATGGTTGCGGTGGCGGCTGTGGGTTGGCGTTCTGACTCGTGGCAGCGGTTGTCGAGTGTACCCGCAGTTTCGCTCGATCGCAATATCCACACTTCCCAAAACCCGTCTCCCTTACCGCTTCCTGCTGAAAAAAATGCTTTTTCTCTGCCCCAAATTGACCAGTCCCGGTTGTGGAAACACGTCGATAGTTTAGCAGGAGAACGGGATGGAGAACGATCTCGCTCTTTTACTAGAGACTACATTTCAAAACAACTGCAAACATTAGGATTTTCCCCCGAGTTGCAGCCGTTCGATCGAGGAGTCAACGTCTTCGCTGAGAGAAAAGGTACTGACTCGAACGCCGATGCAATTTTAGTGGCAGCACACTATGATACCGTCCCAAACTCACCTGGAGCTGATGACAATGCGACGGGAGTTGCTGTAGTTTTAGAACTAGCAAGATTGCTGGGTTCTCGTGCCACACCTCGGACGCTGCAAGTAGCATTTTTCGACCTGGAAGAACTCGGACTTTTAGGCAGTTTAGCATTCACAGGTAGCGACGCGCGGTTAAAAAATTTGCAGGGTGCGATCGTCCTAGATATGGTAGGTTATGCCTGCCGCACGCCCGGATGCCAGCAATATCCCGAAGGATTGACAGCGCAACCTTTTCTAGAAGCATCGGGGGTAACTTCTCCCGACAAAGGCGAGTTTATCGCTGTGATTGGGGATGCGGAACATCCGCTGCTATTGAAAAGTTTTGCGGAGTCTGGAAAAGCCGATTTACCGCCGGTGGTGGCGCTGCCGGTTCCCCTGAAAGGGTTGCTGACTCCCGATGTTTTGCGGAGCGACCACGCGCCTTTCTGGTATAAAGGAATTGGTGCTGTGCTGGTGACGGATACTGCTAATTTGCGATCGCCCCACTATCACCAATTTAGCGATACATTAGCAACTATCGATCGACCTTTTTTCGCCGGTTCTGCTCAAATTGTTGTTAATGCCGTGGCGAAATTATTGGAATTAGGTAATTAGTAATTGGGAATTGAGCATGGGGAATTTGGAATTGGGGATGGGGCATGATGACTGTTATTGATACTGCCAACTGCCAACTGACAACTGCCAACTGCCAACTAATAACTAATGACTAATGACTAATGACTAACAAAGAAAGCCTGCAACGGCATTTACTGCAACTAGACAATCGAGGCTACAAAGCCTACAAAGACATTCAAGGTAACTACGACTTTTCTGAATTCACATTAATTATTGATTACGTGCAGGGAGATCCGTTTGCTTCTCCCAGTAAATTTAGAGTCAGAGTTCCCTCCAACATTGCTCAAATTCCTGGCGAACTTTTCAATTCTCGCAGTCGATAAATAGCCTTGCGAGATTACCTAACTCGCCAGTTTGACAAAGCAGCAAACAGCATCAGCAGCAAACGCGGCACTGGGAAAAGCGGTATGATTGCAGTGACTGGCTTCGGACAAGAAGTTTTAGAGCGAACTTCGGCATTTATCATTTCCTCAAATACATCCGATATCGAAGATTTAGGAGGAGTTGAACTGCGATTTGCCGTCGGACTTCCAGCGGGCGGACGCAGTATCTTAGGGCGACAAGCTGCTGAAATGCTGTGCGAAGATATTCCGCAAATTGTCAGCAATTCTCTGAAGTATGCTAACTTAAATTCTGCTGAATGTCGCCGTCACGTTGAAACTGTAGAAGATGCTGACTGGCTGCGGCAGCAGTTAGCTGAAAACGGATTAGTTGCGTTTGTGGCTGAAGGTTCTATTTTGCCCCGCCGCACGGGTGTTGACGATCGCCCTTTGTTAAATAATGCTGTGGCTTTTCAGACGCCACCGTCGTTAAAAGTTGAGTTTAATTGTCCGAATCGCGGTTTTATTTCCGGTATGGGTATCCCGGCTGGTATTACTTTGATTGTTGGCGGCGGCTATCACGGCAAATCAACTTTACTCAGGGCGATCCAGTTGGGAGTTTACAACCGAATTCCGGGAGATGGTCGGGAATTTGTGGTGGCTAATCCGGCGGCGGTTAAAATTAGGGCGGAAGATGGCAGAAGTGTAGCGGGAGTTGATATTTCGCCTTTTATTAACCACTTGCCACAAGGTAGAGATACTGCACAATTTTATACTGAAAATGCGAGCGGTAGCACGTCGCAATCTGCTAATATTATTGAGGCTTTGGAAGTGGGGAGAATGCCTGTTTTATTGGTGGATGAGGATACGGCGGCGACGAATTTCATGATTCGCGATCGCCGAATGCAGGAACTCATCGCTAAGGATAAGGAACCGATTACGCCGTTTATTGATAAAGTTAAACAATTGTACGCAGATTGCGGCGTATCGACTATTTTAGTAATGGGAGGAAGTGGCGATTATTTTGATGTGGCAGATACTGTGATTGCAATGGAAAATTTTCAAGCAGATAACGTGACTGACCAAGCTAAAGAGATTGCTAAGAATTACTCGATTAGCCGTGCTGCTGAAGGGGGAGAAACTGTAAGGATTCAGGTCTGTGATTGAGGAATAAGAGAAGGCATAAAAAAGTTACAAGAATGGGCAGATATAGCATCAC
>NZ_JAUBSD010000139.1:0-10899 GCF_036704575.1 Microcoleus sp. K5-D4 | reverse complement strand
CTCTATCTTGATTTTTTTGACGAGGTTAATAGTGCTTTAAGCTTTCAAACTATTCTTTTTTCTAGGTTCAGTTTTTTACCTTCCGGTTGTGGTTCAGTGAACCGCTTCCCTTCTGGCGCTTTATTAATATACTTATTTGGCAAGGGGTTGTCAAGCGTTTTGTGAAAATATTTTTGAGTTTTTTGGTAAGCCTTACACAGTGAGGGTTTGAGCTGTTTGTTTCCCATCCTGCCTCCGCTGGCTGACTCCTCTTTTCGGGAAGGGGTCTTTTTTTTTGCAAGATGGGGCTTTTGGGGGGAGTATCTACCGCGCATGGGTAGAATATCTCTACGTGTAGATGTTCTATATATAGATGTTTGATCGCCCCCTTATGAAAAAACCTGCCGCTCGTCCTACTGCCTTGTTCGTTACCTGCGCTTTACTGCTAATCGCTTGCAGTCAGACCAACACTCCCCAGACATCAACTGCCGTATCTCCAGGTACTTCGCCATCTCCGGCAACTTCGCCACAGGGTTCTGCTGCGAGGAACTCTACCGCTATTCCCATTGGGGTTGGGGTGGCGCAAACTAGCAATGTGGCTTTGCTGGGTCAGGAACAGGTGGCTGGGGCGAAAATTGCTGAGAAGTATTTCAACGATAAGGGCGGTGTGGATGGGACGCCTATTAAACTGGTGTTCCAAGATACCGGTGGAGACGAACAAGGGACGATCAATGCCTTCAATACTCTGATCAATCAGGATAAGGTGGTGGGTATTGTGGGCCCAACTCTGTCCCAACAAGCTTTTAGTGCCGATCCGATCGCCGATCGAGCAAAAGTTCCCGTACTCGGACCCTCCAACACCGCTAAAGGCATTCCCCAGATTGGCGATTATGTGACCAGAGTCTCCGCGCCTGTCGCTGTGGTAGCACCTAATGCGGTTAAGGCGGCCCTGAAGCAAAATCCCAATATTAAGAAAGTAGCCGTGTTTTTTGCTCAGAATGATGCTTTTAGCAAATCTGAGACTGAAACTTTTCAGACAACGGTTAAAGATATGGGACTGGAATTGGCAACAGTTCAAAAATTCTTGACTACTGATACAGATTTTCAATCTCAAGCCACTAATGCGATAAATGTCAATCCCGATTTGATAATTATTTCTGGGTTGGCCGCAGATGGAGGCAATTTAATTAAGCAGTTGCGGGAGTTGGGTTACAAAGGCGTTATCATTGGGGGCAACGGTCTGAATACTTCTAATGTGTTTGCGGTTTGTAAAGCACTTTGTGATGGAGTTTTGATTGCCCAAGCCTACAGCCCGGAATATGAAAATGAAGTTAATAAGGCTTTTCGCGATGCTTACCGCGCTCAATTTAAGAAGGAACCGCCTCAGTTTAGCGCTCAAGCTTTTACGGGCGTACAAGTTTTTGTTGAGTCATTAAAAGAAATTAATGCTAAGTCGAAGGTTAGCCAAAAACCTTTGGCAGAATTGCGTACAAATTTGAATCAGCAGTTGTTGAGTGGAAAGTACGATACGCCTCTGGGGGAAATTTCTTTTACGCCTGAAGGGGAGATTAATCAGAAAGAGTTTTATGTGGCACGGATTAAGATGGAGGCGGATGGCAATAATGGTAAGTTTGAGTTTTTGAAATGAATACAAAAGACGAATTTTGACACGGATACACGGATGAGTTATTGAGTGTGAGTCTGAGGTTAACTTCGCCGCCCCCCAAGGGGGGAAGTCAGAAGTCAGAGTAAAAATTGTATGCTGTTTGTTTTTGAATGATTTAATGTTGATGCCGAATCTCTAACTGGTGATGGACTTAACTCTGTTTCTGCAACAATTTTTGAATGGTTTGTCGATCGGCAGCGTGTATGCTATTTTTGCCCTGGGATACACGTTGGTCTTTTCTATTCTGGGAATTATTAATTTTGCTCACGGTGCAGTATTTACGTTGGGTGCTTATTTCACCTATGCGCTGATGGGAGGTACTTTCGGTTTTAATGGGTTGTGGGCTAACGCTCGAATTCCCGTGAATTTGCCTTTTGCTGTGGCGTTAATTTTGGGCAGTGTCATGGCTGGTTTGGTAGGAGTAATTGTTGAAAGAGTTGCTTTTTTGCCTTTGCGCAGGCGACACTCTGATTCTCTGCTGACTGTGGTTTCTAGTTTGGGTGTGGCTGTTGCGATAGCCAATATCATCCAATATCTTGTCGGTGCGGAAATTTACACTTTTCCTGCTAACACTTACGGCTATTTACCGGCTGCCATTAACTTCGGGACAGCGGATAAACCAATTCCGATTCGGACTGTTCAAATAGTAATTTTTGCGGTATCAGTTGCGATTGTGGCTGTCTTAACTTACTTAATAAATTTTACTAAATTTGGCAAAGCAATGCAGGCTGTGGCTGAAAATGCGACTACTTCTAGTTTATTGGGGATTGATACTGATAGGTACATTGTGTTGACGTTTTTTGTGAGCAGTTTTCTGGCGGGTTTGGCGGGGAGTTTGGTGGGTTCTAGTGTGAGTATTGCTGGACCGTATTTTGGTATTGCTTTTGGTTTGAAAGGTTTGGCGGTGATTGTACTTGGTGGGTTGGGGAGTATTCCTGGGGCAGTTTTGGGAGGTTTTATAATTGGTTTGGTGGAGGCTTTTGTGCCTGGGGATTTTTCTGCTTATAAGGATGCTGTTGCTTTTGCTATATTGTTTATTATGCTATTGGTTAGACCGCAGGGTTTGTTTGGACGGCGTTTGATTCAGAAGGTGTAAGATAATTCGGCGATTGAAATCGCTTAAGAGTCAAACTAAGTCCCTCTCCAAAAGACTAAGGAATAGAGGTGTTTGATTTAAAAGGTGTCAGAAAATTCGGCGATTGAAATCGCTTAAGAGTCAAACTAAGTCCCTCTCTAAAAGACTAAAAAATAAAAAAAGTTATGAATGAATTTTTTACTACTTACGGGTTTTTGATTGTCTCGATGTTGCTGGGTGCAATGTTGGGAATGTCGCTTTATTTGCCTCTAATGACTGGACAGTTGTCTCTGGCTAGCCCTGGTTTTTATGCTTTGGGTGGGTATATTGCGGCGATTTTGTCTACGACGGTTTTTCAACAGACAGGGGGTTTATTTCCACTGCCATTGTTGTTATTAGAGATGATAATTGCAGGGGTTGTTTCGGGGTTGCTGGGGATTTTGGTGGGAATTCCGGCGCTGCGGTTGAGTGGGATTTATTTAGCGATCGCAACTATTGCTTTTGTGGAAATTTTGCGGGTTTTATCGCTGAATCTAGATATCACTGGTGGGGCTGTGGGGATTTTTGGGATTCCGCAACCGTTTGCGACGCCGATCGAGTATTTGTGGATTGTAGTACCTTTACTGTTGGTAAGTATGGCGATTGTCTATCGGCTGGAACGCATTCGGGTGGGGCGGGCTTTTGCTGCGATTCGGGCTGATGAGTTGGCGGCTGATGCGATCGGCATTAACCCAACTTTTTATAAGGTTTTGGCTTTCACGTTAGGTGCTGTTTTAGCTGGGGTTGTGGGTGCAGTTAGCGCCCATTTTTTGAATACTTGGAACGCGCGTCAAGGGACTTTTGATGCTAGTATTATTTACTTGACTTCTGTGTTGATTGGTGGTAGCAGAAGTTTTCTGGGAGCAGTTTTGGGTGGGATGGTGTTTACTGCTTTGCCGGAGGTTTTGAGGGGGATCGCAACTATTCAGGGATTGCCGATTTGGTTGGCGCAATTTCTGCGGGATGGACGTTTAATTATTTTTGGGTTGCTGATTGTTTTGGGGACGATATTTTTTCCGCAAGGTTTGGTGACGCCGGAGTTGTTGAAGAAATTTAAAAAGGCCGATCGTACTTCTGTTTAAAAAAAGATGGCCAGCCATCGCCGACCTCAGCAATCATCACTACCGTATCGTGGGTGCGGACTTCAGAGTCGATCGGCTTTCCCGATTCATTGGGGAACCGCCTTAGTTTGATCGCTGCCAATACTCAGATGAGAAATGCCATGTTTCTGGTACACCATCGACAACGAAATACGGCGAAACGCAGTTGTAGCCAACTGGTTTAGATGATTAATTCATGGTTTATTCGGTCTTTGTGGATATTCGATCGCTCTTCTCAATGAAATCACTAACTTTGACCCATTGAGAAGAGCTTTGTATTGTTTTCAGGAAGCAGATAGAAAATGCCTAACCTTGATTTACTGCGCTGGATTCCATGAACATAGTTTCCCAAATGTGGCCATCTAAATCCTGAAAGCCATGACTATACATAAATCCGTAGTCTTGTGGTTCATTGTAGGTCGTTCCGCCAGCAGCAACTGCCTTGCTAATCATTTGATCCACTTCTTCTCGGCTCTCGGAAGACAAGCACACCAGCACTTCTGTACTCTTGGTGGCGTCGCAAATTGGGTTGGGTGTAAATTCCTTGAACTTGGCTTCTGTCAAAAGCATGACGAAGATGTCTTCGCTCACAACCATACAAGTGGCAGTTTCGTCAGTAAACTGGGCGTTAAAACTGAATCCAAGTTTAGTAAAAAATTCGACAGACCGATCGAGATTTTTGACGGGTAAATTCACGAAAATTTTAGTAGCCATGTTTTCTCCTTTTTAACTTCGATCGCAAGGTGAAACATTAACGATTTTTCGCTAATGTTTGAATTGAAGGGTAAGGCCTGTGAGCAAATTTGAAAGGGTTAGGTAGCTGGCTGGACATTAATCATCCACGGTGTGCCAAATCGATCGACAAGCATTCCAAAACGGGTAGACCAGAAGGTCTCTTGGAATGGCATCTTTACCGTTCCGTTTTCTGCCAATTTTTGAAAGATCCGCTCCGCTTCGACCAGATCGTCAAATTGAAGATTCACAGAGAATCCCTGTGGTTTTTTAAAGTCATCGGGTAGAGTGTCAGAACCCATCAATACCATTGAACCAACAGTTAAGTTGGCGTGCATGATTCGATCGCGCTGTTGGGAGGGAATTTCCTCAGACATCGGCGCATCCCCATAGGTCATCATCCCGTCGATTTTGCCACCCAAACACTGTTCGTAGAATTTAAATGCAGCTTCGCATTCACCGTCAAAAAAGAGATAAATATTCGATTGCATCATGTACTCCTTTGGTTAATAGTCGATCGAGCAATCCATTCATGGGAAATGATGTGGCTGCCGGACGAAAAGTCAGGCAGTATTTATGCCCTCAAAAACGCTGGAGTTGTTCTGCCCCCGCCCGAATGCGTTCTTCCTGTTCCCTGAGTTCGGGCGTCAAGCATTCGCCGAAGTCCTCTGCTGCAAAGATCGGGCGAATTTCGATCTCGGATTCTCCTGGCATCGGGTTGGGGCAGCGTTTGACCCAGGCGATCGCTTCCTCCATCGACTGCACTTGCCAGATCCAGTATCCGGCAATCAGCTCTTTTGTCTCTGTGAACGGCCCGTCAGTCACGCTGCGATTTGTGCCTGAAAACCTCACCCGCGCTCCTTTTGAGCTGGGATGCAGCCCTTCGCCAGCCAGCATAATTCCCGCCTTGACCAATGCTTCGTTGTACTGCCCCATTTCCGTCAGAAGCTGTTCGCTGGGCATGACGCCTGCCTCTGAGTCTTCGGTAGCTTTGACTAGAACCATGACTTTCATAGTGAAATCTCCTTTTGTTTATGGTTGTTGAGCTGGGCTAAGGTGCGATCGAGAAAACGGCTTTAGACGTTTCTGGATCGAAGGGGACAGAGCAATGCTCGTGCACGATCTGCCACCTGCCATGTTTCCGCTGGCACCCAGAGGTGATTCGCATCCACATCTGCGCCGCTGGGTGATCTTTTGGCATCCCTGTGAAGTGAAAAAGCCAGTGCGCGATCGCCAAATCACCGCTCACGGTGAGGCTGAGGTCTCGCATCTCAATTCCGAAGGAGTCCGGGAAGCAAGGCAGGCAGGCCTCCCACCTCCGTCGAAATTCATCTGCACCTTTGGTTTGGAACGGCGGTATGGCATCGAAAATAATCACATCTTGGGCGTAGTGCGCCATGATGCGATCGAGGTCTTTGGCGCAGATGGCACTGGCGGTATCTGCGATGATTTGTCGAATCAGGGCTTCGTCTTTTGTTTTGGTGGTTTCGGTTGTCACAGTCATCGCGGTATCTCCTTATTTATATCGATTGGTTTTCCGGGCGCAGATTGAAAACTGCTAACCCTTGCTCTACCATCTAGTCGAATAGAGGTGCGTGCGATCGACAAGTTGAACATTTTTTCTGAAAAAGTTTGTCAGTGCGGATGTGGAAGTTTGCGTTGAGCGGTATTGACAAGCGAATTTCAAAGGTGGTACCCGCCACGTGATTTATCCGTGGAATCAATCCAAAATCGAAAATCGAAAATCCTCAAGAAAGAGCATTTATCTCGCGCAAGTCAATCTAAAATCTAAAATCTAAAATCTAAAATCGATTGACGGCCACTACTGGTCTGATGGCAAGCCCGACAGTTCCACGATCGGGCGAATTTCAACCGTACCTCTACTGGCGCTTGGTATGCGTGCTGCGATCGCGATCGCTTCGTCAAGATCCTTGGCATCGATCAGAAAGTAGCCGCCGAGTTGTTCGCGCGTCTCCGCAAACGGCCCATCGGTGACAAGTTTTTTCCCGTCACGCACTCGAATACTGGTTGCTGTGGCGATCGAGTGTAGCGGCGAAGCACCCAAATATTGACCGTTCGCTTGCAGTTCTTGGGTTAGCTGCAAAGACTTTGCGTAGCATTGCTGCAGCTCGCTTTCAGTCCAGGCATTTTCGTCGCTGTAAATCAGCAATATGTATTTCATCGTTACTCCTAAATTCGATCTGAGATAGTCGCCTTCATTTATATCAATTCCGGTTAGATCGGAATGATTAAACCACAGAGGACACAGAGGACACAGAGAAAGAGAAGAGAGAGATAATAACTCCGATGTCAACGGATTTGATATTAGTAGTCGTTCGGCGAGGCTGCAAATCGACAGCGCAGCAAAAAATTTTTTCAGCCTAACTCGCGAAGGCGTTTTTCGAGAAAACGACGCTCTGGTTCCTGTTTCACGATCGCCAGCGCCTTTTGGTAGGATTCTCTGGCATCAGCCGTTCTGCCCAGCCGCCGACACAAATCGGCTCGCGCGGAGTGTGCCAGATGGTAGTCTGCCAAATCGCCGCGCGCTAATATTTCGTCGATCGATTGCAGTCCCGCTAAGGGGCCATCGCGCATTGCCACTGCGACCGCCCGATTTAAGGCAACAACGGGCGACGGCTCTAATTGCACGAGCAAGTCGTATAAGCCCACAATCTGCGCCCAGTCCGTTGCAGCAGCACTCTGGGCCTCTGAATGCACGGCTGAGATCGCAGCCTGAAGCGTGTAGGAACCAAACCGTCCCGATGATAGCGATTGCCGCACCAGCAACCTGCCTTCAGAAATTTGTGCTTGATTCCAGAGCGATCGATCTTGGTCTTCTAGAAGGATCAGGTCGCCTGTGGAGGAAGTGCGTGCGGTGCGCCGCGATTCTTGCAGCAGCATCAGCGCCAGGAGTCCAATCACCTCGGAGTCTGGCAACAGTTCCATTACCAGCCGTCCCAAACGGATCGCTTCGCCAGCGAGATCGGCCCGCGTCAACGATCTGCCAGATGAGGCCGCGTACCCTTCGTTAAACACCAGGTAGATCGTTTGAAGCACGGTGTCCAATCGATCGGGCAAATCGGTTTTCGACGGCACTTGATAAGGGATGCGTGCGGATCGGATCTTCGCCTTGGCCCGCACGATCCGCTGCGCCAAGGTGGGGGGAGCAATCAGGAAGGCGCTGGCAATTTCCTCGGTACTGAGTCCGCAGACTTCCCGCAGCGTCAACGCCACCTGAGCTTCTGGCGACAGGGCCGGATGACAGCAAGTGAAAATCAAGCGCAGGCGATCGTCCTCAACGTCCTCGTCATCCTCGATTGTGGTGTGACTCGGATCGAGTTGTTGAGCGAGTTCTGCCAAGTGCGTATCAAAGCGGGCGCGACGGCGGATGGTGTCGATCGCTTTAAAGCGACCCACTGAAACAAGCCACGATCGTGGGTTAGCGGGAATGCCGTCACGGGGCCATTGCGCTACAGCCACAGCGAAGGCTTCGTGCATCGCCTCTTGGGCGCGATCGAAGTCGCCGAGCAAGCGGATCAGGGTGGCTAAAACGCGGCGCGACTCGGACCGGTACACAGCTTCCACCTGCTGACGGATTTGATTGGCTGCTGTCTCATTCATAAACCGTTCACCAAACAAAAATATATTATCGGCCGTGCCGCAGAGTACGATGCTCCCATTGCGCCCGTGCAATCCGCCAATCGACCTCGCTCCAACCGCGATCGGACATCCATGAGGACCCTGGGCGGGTAGCAACTACTTCTGCTCCTATCCACTGGGCCAACCGAGCGATCCGGGTATTTGCACTGACGGTAGACCCGGAGATCGCCTTCAGATCGAGTTCCGCGAACCCAAAGTCGAGCAGCGCACGCCCCACCTCGATCGCGTAGGCATATCGCCCCCAATAGGCTGGTGCCAGTTCAAGACCAAATTCCATCTCGCCAGTTTCAGACAATCTTCGCCGCAGTCCACAGCAACCGACAAGGGCGTAAGGTTCCTGTCGTTGTACGATCGCCAATTGGTAATTCAGTCGAGGGCGATCGTCAGCCCAGGTCTGAAACATCTCGAATAGACGTGCGGCCTGGTCGGGACTAGACCGATC
Organism: Microcoleus sp. K5-D4; assembly: GCF_036704575.1. NCBI lineage: Bacteria > Bacillati > Cyanobacteriota > Cyanophyceae > Oscillatoriales > Microcoleaceae > Microcoleus > Microcoleus sp. K5-D4. Next base: position 2,206 of record NZ_JAUBSD010000139.1, on the reverse strand, counting down.
GGGTTCGTAAAATGTCTGGTTGCGCGGATCGGCTTGATACTCCAAGAATGGCGATCGATCGGAATCTACAAAGTCACGCAGCAGAAATCTTTTGGTTACAATCTTTATCATGATTTACAACTTTAATTATCGGCTATTAAACAAACATCATATTCTGCCAAATCTTAATAGTTTTGTCACTGCTGCCGCTAGTCAAAAACTCTCCTTCCGGGCTAAAACTAACGGAATAAACAGAGTTAGTATGACCTGCAATATTACAGATTTCTTGACCGTCTTTCACTCGCCAAATCTTGATTGTTTGATTGCTGCTGCTAGCCATAATCTCGCCATCGGGACTAAAAGCAATAGAATCAACATACCAAGAATGTCCTGTGATAGTTAAAACTTCTTGCCAATCTTTGACCCACCAAATTTTAATAGTATTGTCATGGCTGCCGCTCGCCAAAAACTCTCCATTTGGACTAAAAGCTATGCAGCGAACCGAGTCTGTATGACCTGTAATTGTGCGAATTAGCTTCCCATCTTTAACTCGCCAAATTTTGACTGTTCTGTCCCAACTGCAGCTAGCAAGAGTTTCGCCATCAGGGCTAAAAGCAACAAAATAAACTAAATTGATGTGACCCGCAAGCGTGCGAATTTCTTGCCCGTCTTTGACTCGCCAAATCTTGATTGTTCTGTCCCAACTGCTGCTAGCAATAATTTCGCCATCGGGACTGAAAGCGGCGCCGTAAACTGAGTTACTGTGACCGTTCAGGGTGCGGATTTCTTGTCCATCTTTCATCCGCCAAAGTTTAACAGTTTTGTCGTGGCTGCTGCTGGCTAGTATCTGTCCGTCCGGGCTGAAAACTACTGTATAAACCGAGTTAGCGTGTCCTGTGAGGGTGACAATTTCTTGCCCGTCTTCAACTCCCCACAGCTTGATTGTTTTGTCATCGCTGCCGCTGGCTACAACTTCTCCGTTGGGGCTGAAAGCCACAGAGTAAATTAAGTTTTTGTGACCTGTGAGGGTGTGAAGACATTGCCAGTTATAGGTTTGCTGTTGGGGCTGGGCGGGAGTTTTTCCTGGTTTAACTAACTTGGAATTTGTTTGAGGAATTGCTAGATTGATCGCAACTTGGGGATTAATTTCTTTTAATACTTCAACAGCGGTTTGATAGCGGCGGTTGGTAGCATTTTCAATCATTTTGTCTAAAATTTTCCCGAGTTGTTCACTCACCGGGTTGTTGGCCAAATACTGCCGCCATATCCAGGCATCTTCACCAGGATCGAAGAGGTCAAAAGGGGAAACTTGAGTTAGCAAATACAAACAAGTTACCCCTAAACTGTACAAATCGCTGGTAAAAAATGCTTTGCCTCTAGCTTGTTCGGGGGCGATGTATTCCGGGCTGCCGATGCTGGTTCCTGTTTTGAGTAATGCTGTACCTGTGGCAATTTTTGCGGCGCCAAAGTCTACTAAAACTAATTGTTTGTCGGCGCGGCGGATGATGTTCCCAGGTTTGATATCTCGGTGAATAACGTTGTGGGAATGGATGAAGTGAAGGACGGGTAATAAGCTATTGAGTAAGTCTTGAATTTGATTTTCTGTAAATGTGCCTTCTGTTTCTACAATTTGTGCTAAATTTTGCCCGTCGATAAATTCTTGGACTACATATTGTCTGCTGTCTTGAATGGAATAGGCTAATAGTTCTGGAATTTGAGGGTGTTTGCCCAATTCGTCTAATCGCATTGCTTCTTGTTCAAAAAGTTCGGCTGCTTTTTTGCTGTTGCGATTGCTTGCTGATGGGATGAGTTGGGTTTCTGGGGGTAAAAATTGTTTGATGACGCAGCGGGGTTTTGAGGGTTTGTCTTCGTCAACGGCGAGGAATGTTCTACCAAAACCGCCTTGTCCGATCGCCTTTATAGCCCGGTAGCGATCGCGCAGCAGCAGTTTTGAACGGCAGTTTCGGCAAATTTTGGCTGCGGGAGGGTTTTGCGGCTTGGAACAGTTGGGGTTTAGGCAGTAACTCATTCGATTTTAGATTTTAGATTTTAGACTTTAGATTTGGGGATTTGGGGATTTGGGATTTGAGCTTTGCGAAGCTAGATCAAATAAAACTTGTGCATAAATACCAAAGAAAGCGGGTTTTTACTCAGGGTAAGAGCATCTCAATTAGGCTTGACACAAGGACTCAGAAGAATCTAATGTAGGGTCAATAAAACAAGAAAA
>NZ_JAUBSD010000138.1:0-10963 GCF_036704575.1 Microcoleus sp. K5-D4 | reverse complement strand
ATTTTAAAATCCCAAAAGCCTTTCGACCCCAATTATTTGACTGCTACCCCTTGACAGGTCAAGACAGTATCTACAGGAATTGGGGTTTAATGTTCCGCCGTCAAAAGATTGAATTGCTCGGTATCTATGCGATTTGCTCGATACAAAACTTCAGCTATTTCCGAAAGCGCTAACACAGAATGTGCGCGATAACCGTTGGCCTGCATCTTATCTTTGACTCCCTGTTCGTGGTCGATTAATACCACGATATCTTCCACATTCAAGCCAGCAGATTTTAACTTAGCCGCGCCTTCCATCACGCTTTTGCCGCTAATCAAAATATCATCGACTACGACAATCGTTTCTCCTGGATGAAAATGCCCCTCGATTAATTTCCCCGCCCCGTATGTTTTCACCTCCTTGCGCGGGAAAATCATCGGGCGTTCCATCCGCAATGCTAAACCGGTTGCTGTGGGTAAAGAACCGTAGGGAATTCCCGCAATGCGATCGAATTTTAAATCCTTGAGAATGTCTGCATAAGCGCTGACAATTTGATGGAAAATCTGCGGAATTGAGATAATTTTCCGCAAGTCGATGTAATATGGAAATATGGCGCCCGATGCTTGTACGTGGTCGCCAAAAACTACGCAGCCGATGTCATAAAGTTGCAAGATTAAATCGCGGTGAGGTTCCGGTTGCAAAAAGCAAACATCGGGCAGCCACAGTTCGCAAGTGGGACTACCTTCGATCGCCCGCAGCCTCTGTTTATTAATACTATCCCGCAATTTCTCAATTTCTCGGCGCGGCTCTTTTCCCGCTAATAAACTTGGGGGGACGGGCAGCAGCAAACCGTCACCATTTGTGCTTAAACCGGCCGCCAGCAGTTGTGCGAGGTCGTTTTCTTCTGTGAGGTCATTTTCTACGGGGATGTCTCCTTCGACTAAAATTAGGCGTTCAGGAGCCTCTTTGCGGATGCGAGCTAACATATCCGGTAATATTCCTACTTCTAAACCGACTTTTTCGGGAGTTCCCCAAGTTTGAGAGAGTCGGACTAATTGCAAGTAAAAAGGGTTGTTTGGCGTCGGGTATTCTTGCACAGCCGCCGCTGACGGGTTGGCGGTGGCACAGAGGACAAAAACAGTTTTTCCAGCGTATAACAAAAAAGGCGCTACTTGGTCGAATCCGGGATAGGGACTTAAAGTAATAGCGTCAACTCGCCAGTCTTGAAATACAATTTTGGCAAACACTGTGCTGGTATTTAAATCGCAGTGTTTGGCATCTAAAATTACTGGCAGGTGAGGGGGAATAATTGTTAAAATTTCTTGCAGCAATGCCCAACCGGGAATACCGAGAGATTGGTAAAAACCGAGGGTAATTTTGCAAGCACAAATTAAATCTGCTGTTTGGTCGATCGCACTTTTTAGCTTTGCCAACAAATCAGTTACAAAAGTTTGAGTCTCTTCCCCTGTCATGGAAACCTGCGGGGGCAAGGTTTCTGGGTCGGGATCGAGGGCTAAATACAGCAAACTTTGATTGGTTTCAACAGCCGCTAACAGTTTATCGAAAAAGTCGGTTTGTTCCGTCATAATTTGTTAGGAAGGTAAGGGGAATTAAAAAAATTGCAGCTCAAAGTGAGAGGGGTGTTGTGCCGGAAGAAACCGATCCCCGTTGAAATTGAAAATAAGAATCTTTTAAGATTGTAGAATGTAAAGAGCAGGAAATCTGTAACTTAGGGAGCAGTTTCATGGGGAATGATTTTCTGGTTCGCTACACCAGTGATTGCACCTAAGCCACAGCAAGTCAATTAGTTGTGGTAAACTAACCAGTGTCCGGGCGGGGATTTTATCGGCATTCCCTGGGGAAGGCGAGTTTAGCAAATGCGGATTTGCCAGGGGCAGATTTGAGAGAAGCAAATTTTAGGCAAGCTAATTTATCGGGGGCAAATTTGAGCGGGTCTTGTTTGTGGCAAGCTAATTTACAAGGCGCTAATTTGACTCAAGTTAATTTAATCCAGAGCCCGTTTGACGGGGTTAATTTAAAAAATACTACCGTTGTAGGTGTTATTTCGGTTGACTGTAGTATTAAATAGAAGCAGAAGTTAAAGCTATGCCCGCCTTATATTATGGATAGTAATAAATGATCGGTACGATCGACTTTACGATTTGGGACGAGTTGCTGCAACGCTACGTTGACGATTTCGGCTGCGTCAATTATCGGGGCTGGAAAGCTGAGGGGGCCGATGTTTTGAGGGCGTGGCTGGAAAGTTTGGCGGATTTGGATTTGGCGGATTGTACTGATGCGGATGCGCGGCTGGCGTTGTGGCTGAATACGTACAATGCGATCGCAATTTCTCAAGTTCTAGAAGTATATCCGATCGCGTCGATCCGTCCCAAAGTTTTGGGAATTCCCAACTGGCTGAGTTTTTTGGATTTTTTCACTCGTTCAAATGTGATTATTGGCGGCAAAAAGTACAGTCTCAATCAAATCGAACACGCAATTTTGCGGCCGGAATTTGCGGAACCGCGCATCCATTTTGCATTAGTTTGCGCTTCAGTCGGGTGCCCGCTGCTGCGCCGGGGGGCTTATTTCCCGGAGTCGGTACGGACTCAACTAGAAGCAGATGCGAGCCGTTTTATTCACAATCCTGATAAGGTGCGATATGATGCCCAGAAAAAGACGCTTTATTTGAGCAAGATTTTTAAGTGGTACGGCGAGGATTTTGTAAAGGCGGCGGGTTCGGTGGCTGAGTATGTCGGCGGTTATTTGGGGCCGGAGGCGGCTGTGGGTGATGGATGGGCGATCGTTTTTTTGCCCTATGACTGGAATTTGAATCGGGTTGAAGGATAAAATTTGCGCCTGTGGCTAGGTGTTTTTTTGAGGCGGTAATTTTTTTCGGCTGTCGTTACCCCTTCAAATTGCCAGATTCAACAGGGCGATCGGATGACTCCGAGGCGATCGACTGTGACCAGGTGAGAGGCGATCGGACGGCTGGCACTGGCAAGTGTGAAAAATGCACCATTTAGGGCAGTCTAGAGGGTTTTGGGGAGATTGGATGTGTGGCACGGCTGGCACTGGTAGAATTGCACCACAGGAACGGCTGGCACGGTTCGAGAGGCTGGCACGGTCAGAGCGGTCGCAGGGTCTAGCGGCTTAGTCATTACATATCAGTTTTCAGATGTCGGAGCGGTGGGAGCGGTGGCAGGTCGGAGCGGTTGGAGATGTCGGAGAGGCTGGTACAGGTCTTTATGTAAAGAGTTGATGTTTAAGTATTTTTTCGGTAGACACTGAATTGAAAAAGGTTGAATATGCAATAAGGACTTGTAATCCCTTTCTTTTGGAGAAATGATAAATGTCTAATCATAAAGATGACTCTGAAGATAAAACAGAGGTAGTTGGGTATGTAGCTGGTGGTGCTGCGGCTGGAGCAACCGTAGCTGGTGCAGTAGGTGGGATGGGTTTAGCAGTTGGCGGAACGGCTGTTGCAATTGGTGCAGCACCCGTTGTTGCTGCTGGTGCTGTTGTCGGTTTAGCAGTATACGGACTCAAGAAAGCGTTTTTCAATTAATGATTTTAGATATCTTAGGGAAGAGCTATGGATGATTTGAAAATTGTGGGTGCTATTACCAGTGCAGCGGCAGCTACTGGGACAGGTTCTGTGACAATTGCTACAATTACTTCTTCGGCTCCTGGGATTCTTGGAGTTCTCGGTTTTACCACAACTACAACAGTAGCTTTGCCTATAAGTAGGTAAGCGGGATTAAACCGATCTATGTAACAATATGTCAACAGGGCTAACTTAGCCACGCTTAGGGCATTTGGATACTTTACAATCCTTAACATAATTGTGTTTTACAGCGCCTACCTACTTAGCTGGTGTTTTGGCAGTAGCAGGGTTAATAGGCATAGGTGTTCACCAAGGATTAAAGATTGCCAGCCAGCAATCAGAATCTCAGTAATAAATCTATTTTAAAAACCTGTTATGTAGAGTAAACTTTACCCTACCATCTTGCCGTAACAGTTTCAAGCGCTAGGATGGGAAATATCCGTTTTCCCCCCTAGCTTTTTTGCGTCACAGGTGTGAGTGATAACCTCACACTTTTTTTAAAAGCAAAACCCGCCACCACCTGACGGTAGCGGGTTTAAGTGGTATTTATATAAATAGTTGATGTATTATGATATATTTTATCTACTCTCTATTAACGAAATAAAAACATGACTTCCAGAACTGTACAAGTTGCCAACACTTATGGTGAATCTGTTCGGGTGAAAGTAATTTATCGAGATGGTAATATTGAAGATATAACATTGGACAATAACAATATCAAAGTTTTTGAAATAAGTGATGTTAATTTTTTGGAACCACATGATTGTGAATTAAATATTTTTGTTTATAAATTGGGTGATGATATATTACCAGCTAAGCGAATTATACCTGCTAATAAAAATAATTATCTTGTAAGTATTAAGAAAGGTAATACAGGTCTTGAAACATCAGTTACAGAGATTTGATTTATAGAATACTCAAGGTTTACAGGGCTTAGGCGGGGAAATGTGAGTATCCCCGCCTAGCTTGTTTTTATAGGTGTTTGAGGCTGTAAATCAGGTTATTACCGTTTCCTGATTTAGTAAAGTAACGTGCCTGATATTTGTTGTAAGGGTTACAGGGCTTAGGCGGGGAAATAGTAAAATTGTGGTGAACCAAATACAAACCTGCCACACACATAGTGAAGCGGGTTTTTTCAGAGGTATCCTTAGTTAAAAACGCTATTCCATGTTGCGATTAATTCTTTGAAATGGTTGTACATAATTCTTATTAGCTCTGACCCAGCAGCGATACCTGCCCATAGAATGACTTCCAACCCATAGCCAAGGTTTCCCCCGTCGGTCAAGAAAAATTCCAACAGCATCAAATTTTTCTCCATTTGGTATAACCCTATTAACGGGCGAATTAAGTATATCCATTTGGTTACTATCACCTGTTCTATCTTCGCAGCGAACATTCAAACCTTCTGGATCTACGGCTTCCCACACAAAAGGCATGACTCCACTATTTCCGTTAACAATGTGGTAGTCTCCATTTTTGTCAGCCGCCGGATATGGGTCGGAATTTTGAACTTTGAGCAATGGGGTAGCGATGCTTTCATCAGAAAAAGAAGGTAAAAAAACTTCGGCAGTGAAGATTAGACCAATCACAAGATTTTTGAACATAAGATTGCCTGCCAACTCATAAACTCTATTTACATATAGTTTTATCGTATCCGCTCAATTAACTGGTTCCCAGGCTAAGGCCTGGGAACCGAGATCCAGAGGCTCTGCCTCGCTAGCTGATAAAAACAAAAACAGGAGGCAGATGTTCATGGAATGTGTTCCCAGGCCTTAGCCTGGGAACGAGCAAACACCTACGCTTTGCGCTTCCGACGGCGAATCAGCACACTCATCACTTGCTTCGGATTAGCTGCACGCTGTACGGGACTCCAATCGCCGACTTCGGCAAATCCCAGGCGGTACAAGGTGAGTATGGTTTCCCTGACACCCTGGGGCGAACCTGTCACCGTTACACAAACCACATCCTGTTCCGATTCTGCTGCTGAGTCGTCATTTGGCCGAGCAAATTTGTTGTCGTCAGGCAAGAATTCCTGTGACATAATTATGTTCTCCTGGTTTTGGGTTTTCTAGAAAAACCCAAAAACCCAGCCGCCCCGCATTTCAACACATAGCAGGGCGGCTACAGAGAGTGTTATCATACTCCGTTAGCCTCCAGACTGCTGATATCAGTTTGGCGGTTATGCTGTCCATTGCTGTTACCAGCAGCTTTGGGCAGTGCAACTAGATTTTTGGGCGACGCGGGCTACTTCCTCTACAAGCAAAGCAACCTCTCACTTCAAAGCGTAGCCGCAGACGGGGGCCTGTGTCAATCCATTTGGGATTTGGGATTTTACGGGAAGTTACCCACAATCAGGACACGGCAGTGCCGTTTCCCTACAGTTAATCTGGCGATGGTTACATCTGTTGTGAGGGGGATCGATCAATTATTTTGGGGTAGGGAAACGGCATTGCCGTTTCCTCAATTCCCCTGTTGTCGATTGTTATATCCGATCGCACGGTGTTAGCAAAATTAGCTGTTTTGACAAGATCGATCGCACTTCATCCAATCCCATCTCCACATCCGCCAAAATATCTCCCACAGTTCTGGTATTGCAACCTTGCAAAAACTCAAATTCCGCACTTGACAAATTGATCAATTGGTAGTTGCAATCAAACACTTGTTGACTAGGCCAACCGTGCATACAACTACTCAACTCTGGAATTGCTGCCAAAAGTGCCTTATCGTCCGACCAATCAATTTTATTAACAGGCTTTTTGCCCAAGAAAAACTCGTAATGAGTGATTTCCGTATCCAACAATTCAATTAATCGATAAAGCTCCCGTTCCGTCAAACCCCGAGCTCTTTCTATCAATTCCGGCGCTTTCCCCAAAAGTCTTTCTAACTGCCAATATCCCGGATTTGAAAAACCAATAAATTCCAATCCCGAAGCGTCAATTAACTCGAACAAAGTCTCAATATTGTAGTCAATTTCCTGCGGGTGAACGTACATATCAGCAAAACATTCGTCCCGCTGATTTTCTCCTGCCCAACGCTGTTTTTCGTACTTGACAAGACGGTTGTTTTCTGGTAAAGAAGCAAAGATTTGACGACCTACTTTCACACCATCGGGATAGTCACCTTTTTGGGGGCCTTGAAGAAGTGCGATCGCCCTTTGCATGAGTTGAATTTCCCAGCGTCCGAGCTCAGCATACACAAAAATGTGCATCAAACCGCCCTCGGCCAACTTCGCCGCCAGCGCTTGAATGCCCCGGATCGGATCGGGTAAGTGGTGCAGCACGCCCACGCAGTTAATCAAATCAAACTCGCCCTCTAACTCGGCGGCATCGTACAGGCTGAGGTGGCGAAAATCAGCTTCGCGCGCCCCGGATCGCCGACAGCGTTCTTGTGCTACCTTCAAAGCACCTTCACTCAGGTCGATCGCCGTCACCGAAGCTTCAGGATTGAGGTGAATCAGATAATCCGTGCTCGAACCAGTGCCACAGCCAGCATCTAAAATCCGAATATCGAGTTTTGGCGGCTTTTGCCCGGTGCAAAAATTGTAAGCATCAGGCCAACTCCAGCGCCAGTTGTACCCAGGGGGCGGTTCATCTGACAAAGGATCGGGCGGGAAAGGAAAAGTATCGTAAAGCCGCCGCACGGCAGCGCTGATATCAGGCGTAGTATCCATAGGTGAGGTAATAGTGCGTGAGTTTTGAGATTGGTTGTCAGTAGCTACGGGGTAACAGCGCTAGGCCATGCACTTCTGTTGCTGCGTTACTCGCAACAAAATTGTCGCTTCGCTGGCGTTGGGCAAGCCTCAAACAGAGGGATCGGGCGATCGGCTAATCCCTGATAGCCAAGCCCTGACAGCTTCTGCGTAATAAAACTTATCATTTTTTCTCATATAAGCTCTCTTAAATCTATACAATAAATCTCGACAGGCTTTTTAACAAACAAGGACTGTCAATAACCCACCGCTGAACTGTCGGGTAAAGCGGAGGCGTCTTTCAACAGAGCAAGAGGCCCTGAAACAGGCAGAAGAAAATTTTTGATTTTCTTTTCCCTTAATTGACGGCACTTGCTGCAATTCCCCAAAGGCAACTCTCCTGCCGAGTCTTTTTTTCCACGGGTATGCCGGCGGATCGCAGCGGAGGGAGTACCCCGTGCCTGCCTTCGGATCGGACATTTCCCCGCAGGCAGAAAGATGAAACCAAAACATTTTAATCTAAGAAAGTAAGCGCGCCCGAACCTCGTGACAGGTAAAGGCAAAAAGTAAACAAAGCAAAAATACCTACTTTGACCTGCATGAGAAGGCAGCGTTAGTCTGGGTAAATGCTACAACGATTTAGATAGGGAGCTAAGGAGTCTAATGACTGTAAAGGCAAGTGGTGGAAGCTCGGTTGCGCGTCCGCAACTATATCAAACTGTACCGGTCGCAACTATTTCGCAAGCAGAACAGCAAGACCGCTTCCTACAGCGGGGTGAACTCAGCGAACTGGCAAGTTATTTCAGTTCCGGGGCTCTTCGGATCGATATCTCTGCGACGCTGACCCAAAACTCGGAACTGATAGTATCCCGCGCAGCCAACCGGATTTTTACCGGCGGTTCCCCGCTGGCATTTTTGGAAAGACCACAAGAACCTGCGATGGCTGTAGCAGGGGCGGCTCGCGGCGGTACGGCGAATGTCTCTGAAGGCATGAAACTGGGAAATGTCACCTACGTAGAAAGCCGCTCTGGCGGCAACGGCGGTGGCGGCGGTTTCTTGGGGCTGGGAAATCTATTTTCTGGCAACGGTGGCGGCTACAGCGGCCCAATCCCAGCAGGATTTCAGCCGATCAATGTCTCGCGCTACGGCCCGGGCAACATGACCAAATCTCTGCGCGACTTGAGCTGGTTTTTGCGCTACATCACCTACGCGATCGTAGCTGGCGACCCGAACATTATTTCGGTGAACGTGCGTGGATTGCGGGAAATCATCGAAAATGCTTGCTCTTCGGCGGCCACAATTGTAGCAATGCAGGAAATGAAGGCAGCATCTTTGGGCTATTTCCGAAACAATGCAGAGGCAAGTGCGATCGTCGGACAGTATTTCGACGTAGCAATTACCGAATTCAAAGCTCCCACACCTTCAGACAAGGTGCGGCAGCGCGAAAGCAACGACCAGCAAGGCTTGCAACTGCCTCAAATCTACTTCAACGCAGCCGAGCGACGATCGAAATTCGTCATGAAAACCGGTCTGTCTTCGGCCGAAAAGCTGGAAGTAATCAAAGCAGCTTACCGCCAAGTATTCGAGCGCGACATTAGCCGCGCATATAGCCAAAGCATTTCTGACTTGGAATCCAAGGTCAAAAATGGCGAAATCTCGATGAAAGAGTTTATTCGCCGCCTTGGTAAATCTCCTCTGTACCGTCAGCAATTCTACGAGCCGTTTGTCAACAGCCGCGCTGTAGAACTTGCCGCCCGCCACTTCCTCGGCCGCGGTTTGAGCTCGCGGGAGGAATTTAGCAAGTATTTTGCGATCGTCAGCAAAGGCGGCCTGCCAGCCCTCGTAGACGCGATGGTCTATTCGCAAGAATATTCCGATTACTTCGGCGAAGAAACAGTGCCTTACCTGCGCGGTTTGGGCCAAGAAGCTCAGGAGTGTCGCAACTGGGGCCCGCAAATTGATTTGTTCAATTTCAGCGCTCCGTTCCGCAAGGTTCCTCAGTTCATCACCTTGTTTGCCGGCTACAACCAGCCTCTGCCAGACCAGCACGTTTACGGTGTTGGCAATGACCCCTTAGAAATTCAGTTTGGCGCGATTTTCCCGAAAGAAACTCGCAACCCCAAGAGCCGTCCGGCTCCCTTCGGCAAAGACACTCGCCGTATCCTGATCCGTCAAGGTGCGGGGATTGACAATCAGTTGAGCAATCCGGCGGCTCGCGGTGCTGCTCCTGGTTCTCTGGGCCCCAAGGTCTTTAAATTAGACCAGTTACCGAGCAACTATGTTGCTTCCAAGAAAACTGCCCGCGGTGCCTCCAGCAGCTACAGCAATGCTTCCAGCGTCAAATATACCGAAAGTTCCACCCAAGCTGTGATTCGGGCAGCTTACCTGCAAGTGTTTGGTCGCGACGTGTTCGACGGCCAGCGCCAAAAGGTAGCGGAAATTAAGCTGGAAAACGGCGAGATTCCGATGCGCGAGTTTATTCGGATGTTGGCGAAGTCGGACGTGTTCCGCAATATGTACTGGAGCAAGCTTTACGTTTGTAAGGCGATCGAGTACATTCACCGCCGACTCCTGGGACGCCCTACCTATGGCCGCCAGGAAATGAACGCTTACTTTGACATTTGCGCCAAGAAGGGTTTCTACGCGCTGGTCGATAGCATCATGGACAGCACGGAGTACAACGAAGCTTTCGGGGAAGATACAGTTCCCTACGAGCGCTATGTAACTCCCGGTGGTTTGTCGATGCGGACGATGCGATCGGGTTCCGTCGCTGAGCAAAATGTCCAAGCTCAGACGCCAGAAACTCCTCGGTTTATCGAACTCGGCACTGCGCTCGATCGGGGCGATTTCGAGTTACAAAATAGCCTCGCTCAAGGTGTCAGCAAGCGGCGCGAACAAACTAAGGTGTTCAAGCTGACGACTACTTCGGACAAGGTAGCTTTGAAAACTTTAATTCAAGCTGCTTACCGTCAAGTTTTTGAACGCGACTTGAATCCCTACGTTGTGAAGAATGAATTCACGGCGCTGGAAAGCAAACTTGGCAACAATGAAATCAATCTCAAGGAGTTCATTGAAGGTTTAGGTTGTTCCTCGCTGTACGTCAAACAGTTCTACGCACCTTATCCCAATACTAAGGTGATTGAGTTGGGAACGAAGCACTTCTTGGGCCGCGCTCCCCGCAATCAAGCGGAGATTCGGACCTACAACCAAATCTTGGCAAGTAAAGGGATTAAGGGCTTTATCAACGCGATGTTGAACAGCGTTGAATATGCCGAGGCGTTTGGGGAGGATACTGTTCCTTACCGTCGCTTCCCGACTCTGCCGGCTGCGAATTTCCCGAATACTGAAAGACTGTACAACCAGTTGACTAAGCAGAATGGTGAGATTGTGGTTCCGAGTTTTGAGCCTGTGGCTGCTATTGACAGAAGCTAATAACAAACTGCAAGAAAGTTGATTTTGTAGGTTGACAAAAATCCTCCGTTACGGTAGTGCTGTAGCGGGGGATTTTTGGTGATGTTAACTTTAACACCTGAAGATGTCTGGATGAAAAAGGCTCACCGCCTTGCTCCATCCCTAGCTTCCTTTGGTGGTGATGAAAATGCTGATCAGGAGTGGCTAAGTAGGTCGGCGCCAAAAAACCGAACTATGTTAAAATAAGTAAAGAAAGAGAACACATCTACTGAGGTAACTCA
>NZ_JAUBSD010000137.1:0-11393 GCF_036704575.1 Microcoleus sp. K5-D4 | reverse complement strand
ACCTCTTTGAACAAAACTTGATATTTTTTATTATATCATATTAGTTGTTTGTGTAATTAATTTTGTTTGACTACTTAAGTCGAGTAAGCTAAAACCGGGTCAATAACTAGGGGTTGAGTGGGGTCAAAATATCCCAAACTAAAATTAACTTGATTGTTTCCTAATAAATTGTAAGCTGCGGGAACGTTCACCCGCTGTCCGTTGATATCTTGATAAACTATCGGTGCGTTATCAATTAATTCGCCTAGCGGTGTCTCTAATATCAGTGCCCCGTCGTCGCGCAACCGGATGTCGTTAACACCACTATAGTTCATCTTAATTTGACTCGGATCGGCAAAAGGTGCAACCAAGAATTCGCTCTTAAGTTGTCCTTCTGTTCCTTTAAAAACGCGGTCAATTCCTTGATAGACGTTTTGATAAACAACGCCGTTAAAAGTAGGCACATTAGTCTGCCATTGACTAGAATCTTCGCCTAAAAGAAAGTTAGCAACTCCCGGCAATTGTTCCAGCCCGGAAATTGTGGGGTTCGGGTTGCTGTTGGCTAAGCTGCTGCGGACAACTGAAGAATATGTTGCTTCCTTCCCCGGTTCATTCGGTGCCTGGAAAGCGACGAAAGAAATTTCGTTTGGAGTGAAATAGATGCTGTGACCGGCGCCTTTTACCTGGAATTTCACATTGGGGTCTGTTTGTCCAGCATTTGCAATAAAACTTAAGGGAATTTGACCGTAAGATGCCTGTTGATTTTGAGAGCTCATAGCTGGTACCCCTGGTTAATGTTATGCGAGCAACTCTACAAAATTACGAGCTCGGCTGTATTGTAAATTCTTGCGGAAAATTTGCGAAAAATACAATTTTCTTGCGAAATTTCACCTAATTTTATGAATATTTGTAACAACGCTGACGGGTGCGATCAGTCAGTAAGTGCCAGAGTCCGACATTCCGCCAGTTCGATATTCCGAGAGTCCGAGAGTCCGCCAGGGGTTAAAAACCCCTGTCTCATAGCGAAAGTCCTCCTAAGAAACTCGCAGGGGAGAAGGGGAGAAGGGGAGAAGGGGAGAGGGGGAGCAGGGGAGCAGGGGAGAAAGAGTTTCTTTGATTCATAACGGGTGCTCGGCCTCCGTGAAACGCTCCTAAGAAACTCGCAGGGGAGAAGGGGAGAAGGGGAGAGGGGGAGCAGGGGAGCAGGGGAGAAAGAGTTTCTTTGATTCATAACGGGTGCTCGGCCTCCGTGAAACGCTCTCAAAGAGGACTGGTGTTGATGATAATTTAATTGGATTGATCAGTCGGTTGAAACCGACTTTCGCTCTCTCGACGGGGAATTAATTCCCCGCCGGACTTGCGGGTGAATGCAAAAACTCAAGAATGCCAAAAACTTTGGGTAAGTCCGAGAGTCCGACAGCCCGCCAGGGGTTAAAAACCCCTGCCAGACTGCGGGTGTTACCTTTATTAAAGTTGATCGCGATATTTCTTAGGAGTCAAACCGACGATTTTGCTGAAAGTCTTGCTAAAGTGACTTTGGTCGTGAAACCCGACTTGCTGCGAGATATAGGTTATTGATAAATCTTGCCTTTTCAATAACTGTTTGGCTTTTTCAATCCGGCACTGAATCACGTACTGATGGGGCGTGACTCCAATTGATTGTTTAAACAAACGACCGAAATAATAAGGACTCATCTGCACTAAATTAGCAAGTTCACTTAAGTGCAAATCTCTGTGTATGTACTCATTTATGTAGTCAATAACTATTTGTAATTTGTGAGGATCAAGACCGCCTTCAAAATCTCGCATCTTGGTTTTTTGTGCACAATAGCGGTGCAGTATATGAAGTGAAAGCGCGTTTTTCAGCGCATCGACATAAAGAGTACCGTTTAATCCACCGGATGCGAGTTCGGTTTTGAGGGCCCAGCCAATGCCGAGAATCAACGGATCGCGGATTTGCCAGTGCGGTATAATTTCAATCTGATTGGAATTTGTCGATTCGCAAACTGTATTGTCGAAATCGGTAGGTTCTAGTGCGATCGCAATAAATTCATGGTCTTCGGCTGCATAGGGGTGGTAATCAGTACCAGCAGCAGCGATAAAAATCTGTCCACTCTGGCAGGGTTCGCTACCGTAGTGTTTCGTTCAGTTTGGCTCCCCCAATAGTTGGAGAGAGTATCATGCCAATGGTGTGCTGTTGCAGACAGTGTTCGGGGGATTCGCTTGGCGGCTGATGGTGATATTCGACATGAATTCCCTCCCAGTTTGCCCCGTGACTTGACAGGATTGCGGGATGGGGGAGAATCGATTTCATCGCGTCTGTCTGGGCAAAATCAAGAATTAATGCTTTCTCTGGGGACATAGCTTGCACCTGGGAGAGTTGCTATTATTCTATAGGTCTGAAGTTCTTCCTGTTATACAAAAGATACCCCGCACTTACGATACATATTCTCGCTCTGTTTGTCAAAATTTCGCAATAAAAATTAATGGAATTTGACCCTAGGGCGGTGGAGGGTCGATCGCTCATCGGCACTTTTATACCAGTCGTTGCGCCTACAATTAATTACCGATAATTATTAAATTTTAGAGATATAAATATAAAATCCCCAATCCCCAATCCCAACTCTAAAATCTAAAATCTAAAATCAAATGACGCCCGCTAAAGTTTCCCAGCAGTACAAAAGCACTTTACAGGAAACCCGCAGGCGTCAAAATCAAGCAAACTTAAATCTTAGAAAAGACCCAGAGTGAAAGATTTGTCGATCGGGAAAATAGCACCAATACCCAACCACAGAGTTACGGCAGTTCCCAACAGGAAAACAGTAGTAGCAACAGGGCGGCGGAACGGATTTTGGAACTTGTTAACATTCTCGATGAACGGAATCAAAATCAAGCCAACGGGAACACCGGCCATGCAAGCAATACCCAACAATTTGTTAGGCAAAACGCGCAGGAGTTGGAACACAGGCCACAAATACCATTCCGGCAGAATTTCCAGCGGAGTAGCAAAAGGATTAGCAGCTTCCCCAACCAAAGCCGGGTCTAGTACAGCCAAACCCACGCACAGAGAAATCGTTCCCATGATGACTATAGGGAAAACGTAGAGCAAGTCATTAGGCCAAGCTGGTTCGCCGTAATAGTTGTGACCCATGCCCTTAGCGAGCTTAGCGCGGAGCGCGGGATCGCTCAAATCTGGTTTTTTGATAATAGACATAGTGAGAGTGTTCTCCTTTTAGTTTTACCCGGGCCTGCCATTACGCTGTATTCGTTAGTTTGAATCAGCGGCGCGATCGCAGGAAGTATTAGCCGTAAATAAATATCATGAGTGATGAATTCTGAATTTTCAACTCACAATTGGGCGGGGGGGCAAAAAAAATACCGCCCCCACAACTCAAAACTTACAACGGGCCAGAGATACCTTGCTTGCGAATCATCAAGAAGTGAGCCAGCATGAAGACTACAATCAGCCAAGGCAACACAAAAGTGTGCAAGCTGTAGTAACGGGTCAAAGTGCCTTGACCAACGCTGACACCGCCACGCAGCAGTTCAACCATCAAAGAACCGACAAACGGGATAGCTTCGGGGACGCCGGAAACGATTTTAACTGCCCAGTAACCGATTTGATCCCAAGGCAGGGAATAGCCGGTCACGCCGAAAGAAACAGTGATGACTGCCAAGATTACTCCTGTCACCCAGGTTAATTCGCGGGGCTTTTTGAAGCCGCCTGTCAGATAAACCCGGAAGATGTGCAAAATCATCATCAGCACCATCATGCTGGCAGACCAGCGGTGGATGGAGCGGATCAGCCAGCCGAAGTTGACTTCAGTCATCAGGTATTGCACTGAAGAAAAAGCTTCTGCTACCGTGGGACGGTAATAGAAAGTCATGGCGAAGCCGGTGGCAAACTGGATCAGAAAGCAAACTAAAGTAATTCCGCCCAAGCAGTAGAAAATATTGACGTGCGGGGGTACATACTTTGTAGTGATGTCATCGGCGAGCGCCTGAATTTCCAGGCGTTCCTCAAACCACTGGTAGGTTTTTGAGTCGGTGATTTGTTTAGAAAACATGGAGCCAGAATTCCTAAAAGAATATTGCTGTGGTTGAGGTTCAGGGCAGCAGCCACAAGGTTTTTTGTCGCCCCGCGCCGAGCAGCTTGCTTTTACTAGCAAATGCCTGAGGCTATTTTTTAAATTTGGAGCTGACGAAAGGAACTCTCTTGTGCGATCGCCTGCAAGCCCTGGGAAACTAAGCGGTGGCTTGTCCCTACTCGCTGGCGTTGCCCGATCGAATTCCAGACTGTGATAAAAAATGTAACATAATTGCCGTGCAATTTTCACGCGGGCGATCGCTTTTTGGACTCTTAAAAGGCTTTTTTAGGAATCTCAACATCCGCCCAAGCTAGTATGCGGGGAGGGCTGAGCTACAGCAAGCAGTCCGAGCCGGAAACAGGTTTGCCGGGAGAGGCCAAATTTCATCTCGATCGTAAAACTTCACCTTTTGGGTCGATCGATTCACAAACCATTGCCAATCAGAATAAAAGGTGCCCAGTAGAAGGGGTGGCTCAGGCTGTTACTCAGTTGTGACGGGGCGCTGCTGCTAATGGGTTGTTGTCCTGATGCTGCATAGTTGCCTGTAATCAGGGCAATTTGCGCTTGGCGTAAGGCTTCGGCTTTGGTCATATTCTCTTGCTTCAAGGCGGCATAGAAGGCATCCATCAAGTCTTGCGTGCCACCATCGTCTACGAACCACAACGTGGCGATCGCGGCCCTAGCGCCTGTACGCTGCACCTGATAGCCAAACCCCAAAATCTCCTCACCGTTACCTAATCTGCCGCCTACAGCCGTTTGGCAGGCACTCAGGACGATTAAATCCACCTTGGGTAACGACCAGGTTTTGAGCTCTCGTAGCGTCGCGCGATCGCCATTCCCGAACATAATAAAAGAATCTTCCGGTTCACCAACTAAAAAAGCCGCGTGAGTCGCAAGATGAACAATGGAATAATCATTCATCAACAACACAGTATCGCGGTTAAATTGGTTGTCCAAGAGTTTCGTTGTACCCGGAATTGTCGTCGCTAAATTTTCCACTTCTCGACCCGCAAACTCCAGTCCCGACATTGTGAAATCTCTCGTACCAACTCTGAATTTATAACTGCCTTGGGTAAAAGCAGCCGCTAAAATTTGCAAATTATTTTGAGGTTTTGTATTAAAATCAGTCAGACTGGCAGCAGTAATATTGTTAATGCGGAAGCGCTGCACTAACCATTCTTTGCCATCGTGTAAGGCAGCAAGCGGAATATAGCGCAACTGTCCGTCAGGCGCGTAGATAATAGTTTTAGCATCCGCTTGTGCTAAGTCTTTTTCAATCGGTTTAATCAACAATTGGTAAAGCTTTTGACCCGCAACTTCAGCATCGGCCATCTTGCCATTCCGATTTGTTATATTAACACGGAAATCAGCAATGGCACCATTAAGTTCTTCCCGTTTCACAGCCACAGTGCGGCGAATCGGAGGAGAATAAGGGGTAACTAAAATCAGTTCCAATCGGTCATCAAGAACCAAGGGATAGAGAATAACAGCGTTTTGTTGCAGCTTTTGGAGGTTGTCTCGTAAACTATTGAAATTGGCAAGATTGAGAGTTTCTCCACCCGTGACTTGCCTCAGTTGCGTCACCAGTGCAGTTACGGTTGGACTTTTGAGGAATTCTTGAAACTGTTGAGAAATTTCTTGCTGATTTTTTCTCAACTCTAGAATACGCTGTTGCTGGGCGGGGGTTCTGTTAGCAGGTGGAATCTTTTCGATGTTGACGAGTTCTTTACCGAGTTGAATTGCTTTATTTAAAAGGGCTTCGTAGCCTTTTTGAATTTGCTCTTCTGAGGGAGTATTGGGAATTCCTTGAGCAGTTTGTTCGTTGCCGCGCACATTGCTGAGATAATCTTCCAGTTCTTGAATTTTGAGTAAATCTATCACTTGTTGGGCTTCGAGAACTCGGTCTTGTTTGAGGAGGAGATCGGCTAAGTGGCGATAATCTTTAGCAATGGTTTCTGTGTAGGATTGCTGGAATTCTTGAGGAAGTCCCTTGATATTCTTGCGAATCACTTCTCTGGCGTTTACTGATTGCTTGAAGAACACAATCGCTAATTCTGGTTGGTTTTGTTTCTCTAGCAAGTAACCGATGTTTTTGAGAGCGTGTCCTTCATCCGCCTTGTTGCCAAATTCCTGGAGAATTACCAAGGCTTGCTGATAAAAATCCCAGGCTAATTCATACTTTCCTTGCTCAAAGTATACTTGGCCAATATTACTGAGTATTACCCCTTCCGACTTCGTGTAGCCAAGTGGTTTTAGAATGGTTAAAGCTTCCTGCAAGAACTTCAATGCTAATTCATACTTTCCTTGTTTGAGGTAAACAACACCAATATTGTGGAGCGTTCCTGCTTCCAGGTTTTTTTTGTCTGTTTTGTCATCAATTGTTTTGAGGATTGCTAAGGCTTCCTGATAGAACTTCAAGGCTAATTCGTAATTTCCTAGTCGGGAGTGATTGCTTGCGATCGCGTTGAGATTTCTGACTTCACCCCCAATGCTGCCAATCGCGTCCCTGCTGTCAAATACAAGTAGTACACGTTCTCGGGAGATTTCTAAGGATTCCTCATACAACTTCAAAGCCCGTTCGTACTGTCCTAGCGCCTCGTAAAGCCTCCCCGCGTTGAACAGCTTTGTCAGCCGATCTTCCGCGAAATACGGTGGAGGAATCGCTAACGCTTGCTGATAGAAATCCAAGGCTAATTCATACTCTCCCAGGTTAGTGTAAGCTATCCCAATTAGGTTGAGAGTTAACCCTTCCGCTTCCTTCTGACCAAGTTTTCTCTGAATAACCAGGAGTTGCTGAAATTTCTCTAAAGCTTCTCGATATTGACTTTGCTTGGCAAGTTGACCACCTTGCTCGTGGTAAACCCACCCCATCACGTTGAGGGTTACTAATTCCCCATCGCCATCGCCTACCTCCCGTCGAATAGGCAAAGCTTGCTGGAAGTAATCTAATGCTTGCTCATACTCTTTCTGGTTGTAGTGAACGTATCCAATGTTGTAGAGAGTTTCTCCAATGCTTGCTTTGTCGCCTATTTCTTGATAAATCGATAAGGCTTCCTGGAATTTCCTGATAGCTGCTGCATAGCTGTGCCTTACATTCAGATATTTACCTTCTCTCAACAGGCGATCGCCTATAGCTTTCCGATCTTGATTTGTTTGCGCCTGCGCGACTAAAGGCGAGAGACTCAAGGTAGATGGTAACAAGGGAGAGGTTAGCGAAAGCAGCAGAGTGGCAAAGCTGAGGCTGACTAGATGTAGACGCATGGTTCAATCCTCGATCGACAGAAAGTACAGATTGCTGTCAATTTGACATATTTCTCATCGATAGTGAGAATATACACTATCTTTGAGGATATCCACTATCTTTTTTTAACTATACTGAAGGCGATATCTGAAATACGTAGGGTGCGTTACCGACAGCGTAATGCACCATTTAACCCGGACGGTGCGTGACGGCAATTCTCCAATGTTACCATTGATTTTAGTCATTTTAGCTCTCTTGGATTTGTGGTTGGAAGTGTATCGAAAATTACAAAACTTTAGTGATGAAATCGCTGAAATCTTTACCCTAAAACACATAAGCTATATCAATCACCGCATAGCCAGGAGAGCCGTCATTTTTAGCCGTCACACACCCTACTTAATCTTATGCGGAGTTGATCTACTATGAAATCGATTAGCACAGTTGCTCTGATAATAAATATGTGGGCGTTCAGTGGCTGGGGATGGGGAATCGCTCAAGCCGCCGAACCTAATAGCGGGAGTTCTTTTAAAGAGTGGTGTCAAAAGCAAGCCAGTTTGTCAGCCGAGGCGAGAATCACTGTAGAGGTGCTGTTAGCAAAAGCAGGTACAAATGATTGCGAACTCGCTGCCAAAAATCTGTCAAGTCTCACTGAACTTTACCTCGGTCAGAAAGGGCTCAGTGACCTGAGTCCCTTATCAGAATTGACAAACTTGGAAGAGCTTCGCCTCGACAGCAACCGAATTATAGATGTCAGCCCTTTGGCAAGATTAAAAAATCTTAAGGAGCTTTCTGTCGGTGGCAACCAAATTGCTGATGTTAACTCTCTAGCAGGACTAAAAAACCTTAAGGAGCTTGACCTCTACAACAACCAAATTGCTGATGTTAACCCTCTAGCAGGACTCACAAATCTAACTAGGCTTTCCCTCTACAATAACAAAATTACTGATGTCAGCCCGCTCGCAGGAATGACAAAATTAACTGGGCTTAATCTTGACAAAAACCAGATTGCAGATGTTAGAGCTTTGGCGAGGCTAACAAACCTAACTTGGCTCGCTCTGATTGCCAACAAAATCGCAGATATCAGCCCTCTAGCAGGACTGACAAACCTGAAGAGCCTTGGCCTTGAAAGTAATCAACTCAAAGATATCAGCCCTCTAGCAGGACTAAACAACCTGAATAAGCTTAACCTCGAAAACAACCAAATCAAAGATATCAGCCCTCTAGCAGGACTAAACAACCTGAATGAGCTTATCCTCACTCTCAACCAAATCAAAGATGTCAGCCCTCTGGCAGGATTGACTAATTTGTATTGGCTTAATCTTCGCTTCAACCAAGTAGAAGATATCAGCGCTCTGGCAAAACTGGCAAAGTTGACTAGGCTTTATCTGCAAGATAACCAAATTAAAGATGTTAGTCCGCTAGCGGGACTGACAAAGCTCAATCAGCTCGATCTAGAATACAACCAAATCAAAGATGTCAGCTTTTTAGCAGAAATGACAAATTTGAAGCAGCTTAACCTTGAAGGTAATCAAATAGATGTCAGATCTCTGGTAGGACTAAAAAACGTAAGTTCGCTTAACCTTGAGAATAACCAAATCAAAGATGTTAGCTCTTTAGCAGGATTAAAAAATCTGAGTTCGCTTTACCTCGACAAAAATCAAATCGAAGATGTTAGTCCTCTAGCGGGACTAACAAACCTGACTTACCTTTACCTTGAAGGCAACCACATCAAAGATGTCGGCCCTCTGGCGAGGCTGATAAATCTGAAGTTTCTTAACCTTAAGGGCAAGCAAATTGAAGATGTTAGTCCGCTAGCGGAACTGACAAACCTCACTGGGCTCAATCTTGAAGGCAATCAAGTCAAAGATGTTCGCCCTTTGGCAAAACTGATAAATTTGCGATCGCTTAATCTCCGCTTCAATCCAGTTGCAGATTTCAGTCCTCTAGCAGCACTAAAAAATCTGAGTTCGCTTGAGGTGGCAGATAATGCGATCGCGCGGCAAAGTTGTCCAGTCAGTGGGTTAGTCAGTGGGTCAGAAGTTTGCCAGTTTTGAGAAAAATGCGTTGCTGAACTTGCAAACCCTCTTGCCGATCGGAATTTACCAAGAATTTCTTGATGGTATCCGCCACGTGATTTATCCGTGGAATCAATCCAAAATCGAAAATCTAAAATCCTCAAGCCCCCGCATTTATCCGTGGGGTCAATCTAAAATCTAAAATCTAAAATCTAAAATCGATTGACTCTAGTATATCTCTAAGCCAGTTGTTGTTACCGGGACTCGATCGAACACTATCTTATCGGGACTTACGCATTACCCCTATATCCTGTAGGAGCAATCCCCCCGTGGTTGCCCCTATCCTTGAGCCTCCTGCGTAAATCCCGTCATATCATGTTCGGTCGATCGATCAGATAAGTAAGTCGGTGGGAAAGTTTATAACTATGTAACAAAAAATTAAGTAACCAGCTCGGAGCTAAATTTAATGCGTTTTGTAGGGTAGTTTCCTTTTTTTACTCTAGCTTCTACCCATTAATTACGGCATAAGCCAGCTCTAATTCATCCTCAAACAAATGTCGCAGCTAGCTCGTTTTTTTTGATATGTTGCCACTCCAATTGTATCGGATTCATGTCTGAACAATATTTGGGTAAAAATAAGATATATAGACCCTTTTTAACATAGTTGAGTTTTTTATCACCTACTTACTTAATCACAATTGAAAAGAAGGCAAACTTTCCACAAAAACTGGCAGTATTGGCGAGAAAGGAGTGGGAAGCGGCGGTATCGGGAAGGGAATTTCCGGCAGAGACGGGAAGGATGGAAAGTCTCGCGATGGCGGTGTAAAGCCTGTCGAAAGACTCGCGCAATCGGATAGACTCACATCTGTAACATTTTTAACGTCGGCGATTAAATCCGATCCGACAAATATCCGAGTTCCCCGTGTGATACCGTCATCATAAGATTCAAATCGATAAAAGAAGAAGCGAGGAATATTACGATCTTGTACGAAACCAACGACTTGGATTTTGTCGCCTTTGATCCGGTTAAAATCCTCAATAACGGCATGGCGACCTTCACCGCCATAGAAGAGGTAAGGGCGGGCATTTGACGAACCGAGAACAAATATGTCAGCATCACTTTGCCCGATTAAATAATCGATTTGTGCTACTGTTGAGGAAAAGCCGTAACCCGATATGATGTCCTTACCGGGCCCGCCAATCAGGGTGTCGTTGCCTTGATTTCCCTCAAGCAAATCGTCTCCTGTATTGGCGTTAATGTAGTCATTATCTAAGTCACCTATTACAGTGTCGTTCCCACTCTCTCCTAACAGGCGATCCCTACCTTTGCCGCCCATTAAAAAGTCGTTGTTGCTGCCACCAAACAAGCGATCGTCTCCATCTCCTCCGATCGCCGTATCATTGCCTTGACCGCCGTAAAGACAGTCATTGCCAGCCCATCCCAAGATACTGTCGTTATTGTTTTCTCCTCTGATTAAATCCGCGCCTTCGCCACCCTCAAGAAGATCGTTGCCGGCACCTCCTTCAAGTTTGTCATTGCCTTCGCCACCGCTGAGACTGTCGTTACCAGAGTAGCCCAAAAGGCGATCGCTACCGCCTCCACCTACGAGACTATCATTTCCTTCTCCGCCATCTAAAGTGTCATTACCACCCAAACCAGATAGAATATCATTGCCTCCAAGCCCGCACAGGGAATCATCGCCAATTTCACCGGCTAGCAAATTATCGAGATTGTCACCGCATATAACTACCATAAACTTGTCCTCCTGAAAACTATTTCACAATTACAGTCACTCAATTTTAGATTTTAGATTTTAGATTTTAGATTTTTACCCTCCCCGCAATTTCAAATTTTGAATTTTGTATTTTGTAAGGACTTTAGTCCTGATATCAAATCTGTTAGCATCGGAATTATTCCTATCTCTCTTCTCGACATCTGCGTAAATCAGCGTCAATCCCTTGTCCGGGGCGGTTAATACATTCTCTTTTTTTCCTGGGGGGGTAACAACCAGCCTGAAACCCATACCTTTGTAAGGATTGAGCCAATGTGTGCTAAAAAAAGATAGGCAG
>NZ_JAUBSD010000136.1:0-11831 GCF_036704575.1 Microcoleus sp. K5-D4 | reverse complement strand
TGAACCAGAAATCGCCCGCTTGCCATCAGGAGTAACGGCTACTGCATATACTGAGTTGCTGTGACCTTTGAGAGTAAACTGTTCCTTTTCAGTTGTTAAATCCCAGACTTTGAGAGTGTTATCATCTGAACCAGAAATCGCCCGCTTGCCATCAGCAGTGACGGCTACTGCATTTACCCACCTGATGTGACCATTGAGAGTAAACTGTACGTTTCCAGTTGTTAAATCCCAGACTTTGAGGGTTTTTTTGTCCAATGAACCAGAAATCGCCCGCTTGCCATCAGCAGTGACGGCTACTGCATTTACCGACTTGGTGTAACCATTGAGAGTAAACTGTTCCTTTCCAGTTGTTAAATCCCAGACTTTGAGGTTTTTGTCATCATATCGACCAGGAAAGGTTGTCGCACATAAACCAGAAATCGCCCGCTTGCCATCAGCAGTGACGGCTACTGCATTTACCGACTTGGTGTAACCATTGAGAGTAAACTGTTCCTTTCCAGTTGTTAAATCCCAGACTTTGAGGGTTTTGTCTCCTGAACCAGAAATTGCCCGCTTGCCATCAGCAGTAACAGCGACTGCATTTACCGAGTTTCTGTGACCTTCGATGGTGCGTAGCAATCCCCTGCGAGGGGGAGTTAAACAGGGTGTCAAAGGACGCAACCAAGGTTCTGCTTTCCACTGCTTGGCTACTTCCAGCATTGCCTGAATATCGAGCATTTCAAAGTACAGTAAGCGCCCTAAAAATTGTTCCGCCAGTTTTGTTTTATCTCCATCCAAAATATCGGCTGACATCCACAGTACCCTTTGAATCAAGTTCAAGGCTTTTGCTGTTTCTGAGTTGTATTCTAGGTTAGTGACTGCTTCTGAAGCGTCAACCAAATCGAAATCATCAATCAGTGCCTGCACCCCAAACTCAGGATGCTGAATCTTTGCCATCAGAAAGTTAAAGTCTGTCAGCTTTTGATAATACTTTTCTAAATTACCTGACTTGACATAATTTGGCAGTAAGCTGCCCAGATAAGCACGTTGATATGAAAGTGGTTTAGCCGCTAACTTGTCAGCAAATTCTCCCATCTCACGCCATCTCCTGTTCTAAATACTCAGTAATCCCTTCTAGTCGCAGGAAATATACGCGGCCGGATGCGTCGCCTGCCACAATTGTGACTCCATCGGGTGCAATAGCGCCACAGGCGATCGAACTTTCACCCCTGAAACTGGCAATGACATTTCCCCTCGACAAATCCCAGACTTTGAGGGTGCTATCCCACGAACCAGAAATTGCCCGCTTCCCATCAGCAGTCGCGGCTACTGCTTTTACCAAATCGCTGTGACCAGTGAGAGTAAACTCTTCCTTTCGAGTAGTTAGATCCCATACTTTGATAGTGTTGTCATCTGAACCAGAAATTGCCCGCTTGCCATCAGCGGTGACGGCGACTGCTGTTACGAATTGGCCGTGAGCTTCGAGAGTAAACAGTTTCTTTCCTATTGTTAAATCCCAGACTTTGATTGTCTTGTCATATGAACCAGAAATTGCCCGCTTGCCATCAGCGGTGACGGCGACTGCTTTTATCCAGCCGCCGTGACCTTTTAAAGTAAACAGTTCCTTTCGAGTTGTTAAATCCCAGACTTTGAGGGTGTTGTCCGATGAACCAGAAATTGCCCGCTTGCCATCGGGGGTGATGGCGACTGCATTGATTGAGTTGGTATGACCTTTGAGAGTAAACTGTTCCTCTCCAGTTGTTAAATCCCAGACTTTGAGGGTGGTGTCTCTTGAACCAGAAATTGCCCGCTTGCCATCAGCAGTGACGGCTACTGCATGGACTAAGTAGCTGTGACCTGTGAGAGTAAAGAGTTCCTTTCGAGTTGTGAAATCCCAGACTTTGAGGGTTGTATCATCTGAACCAGAAATTGCTAGCTTGCCATCATCAGTGACAGCAACTGAATTGACCGAGCCGCTGTGGCTATTGAAAGTAAACTGTTCATTTTCAGTTGTTAAATCCCAGACTTTTAGAATTCTATCATATGCACCAGAAAACGCCCGCTTGCCATCATCAGTGACAGCAACTGCATTGACCGAGCCGCTGTGGCTATTGAAAGTAAACTGTTCATTTCCAGTTGTTAAATCCCAAACTTTGAGGGTTCTATCATATGCACCAGAAATCGCCCGCTTGCCATCATCAGTGACCGCAACTGCATTGACCGAGCCGCTGTGGCTATTGAAAGTAAACTGTTCATTTCCAGTTGTTAAATCCCAGACTTTAAGGGTGTATTCATATGAAGCAGAAATTGCCTGTTCGCCGTTAGTAGTGACAGCGACTGCATTTACCTGTCTGTGACCATTGAGAGTAAACAGTTCATTTCCAGTTGCTAAATCCCAGACTTTGATGGTGTTGTCCCACGAACCAGAAATCGCCCGCTTGCTATCAGCAGTGATTGCTACTGCATTTACCGAATCGCTATGACCATTGAGAGTAAACAGTTCATCTCCAGTGGTTAAATCCCAGACTTTGAGGGTGTTGTCCCACGAACCAGAAACCGCCCGTTTGCCGTCGGGGGTGACTGCCACTCCATGTACCGAGTTGCTGTGACCATTGAGAGTAAACAGTTCATCTCCAGTGGTTAAATCCCAGACTTTGATGGTGTTGTCATCTGAACCAGTAATCGCCCGCTTGCCGTCGGGGGTGACGGCTACTGCATTTACCGAATCGCTATGACCATTGAGAGTAAACAGTTCATTTCGAGTTGTTAAATCCCAGACTTTAAGGGTGTTGTCATCTGAACCAGAAATCGCCCGCTTGCCGTCGGGGGTGACGGCTACTGCATATACCTGTCTGTGACCATTGAGAGTAAACAGTTCCTTTCCAGTGGTTAAATCCCAGACTTTGAGGGTTTGGTCTCTTGAACCAGAAATCGCCCGCTTGCCATCAGCAGTGACGGCTACGGCTTTTACCGACTTGCTGTGACCTTTAAGGGTGCGTAGCAATCCCCTGCGAGAGGGAGTTAAACAAGGTGTCAAAGGACGCAACCAAGGTGCTGCTTTCCACTGCTTTGCTACTTCCAGCATTGCCTGAATCTTGGGCATTTCAAAGTACAGTAAGCGCCCTAACAATTGCTGGGCCAGTTGGGTCTTATCTCCATCCAAAATATCGGCTGACATCCACAGTACCCTTTGAATCAAGTTCAAGGCTTTTGCTGTTTCTGAGTTATATTCTAGGTTAGTGACTGCTTCTGAAGCGTCAACCAAATCGAAATCATCAATCAGTGCCTGCACCCCAAATTCAGGATGCTGAATCTTTGCCATCAGAAAGTTAAAATCAGTCAGTTTTTGATAATACTTTTCTAAATTCCCTGACTTGACATAATTTGGCAGTAAGCTGCCCAGATAAGCACGTTGATAAAAAAGTGGTTGAGCCGCTAACTTGTCAGCAAATTCTCCCATCTCACGCCATCCCCTGTTCTAAATACTCAGTAATCCGTTGATTTACTTCCTGAAAAATTCTCCGCCTTGAATCCATCTCCCGTTTGGCTTTCAGAAAGTCAAGGAAACTAGCATGATAAATGGTATAGCAGATTTCTCCTTCTACATTCTGCTTTTTCAAATACTCAACCCAGTCATCTTCTAAAACCTTTCCCACATCGCATTGATCCACCTTGGCAATTCCAGCAATCATGTCGCAGGGAATGGGCGTGGCAATCTCTAGCAAAATATACAAGACAATCTCCATCAATTGCCCAGGCTTAGCATCTATCCCCATTCGCACCCAATGGTTTTGATAATATTCTTGCAGGCCATCGGGCAATTGCCTTAAACTCAAGTCATTGTAATCACCATTAGCAATTGCAGGCAAAACATACCGCAAATACATAAAATTATTTTCGCTTTTATTTGCCACTTCCTCGACAAAAGTTGTATCGGGAACATTGCGGGTTTGAATCCAGTTTTTCAGACCATCTTTATAGTCAGAATCGGTATTTATAACAAAGCGAATATATTCTTTGATATCCTCCTGATTGAAGTTAACATACTTTTCGTCTCTTAAATCTAACTCTTTTTCTGGAACATCTACTAACAGCCGCTTTTTATCGAGGCTATAGGGTCGCCTAGTCAGCAGAAAATATACATGATTGGGCAGATTTTTCGGTAAATGTAAAAGATTACCTCCCGGTTCTTGTTCGACTTCATCCAGTGCATCAATTGCAATTACCAAACGATCGCCCGCCGTGAGTTTTCCCGCCACCTGGGCCAGTAAAGTGGGTAAATCGGCGTCTTCTGAATTTGGCAATTGATAGCGGTCAATTAATTGCCGACGAATGCTCTTCAAACACAATTCGGGTCTGTTGCGACGTTCGACAAGAATATTGAAATAGCAGGGAGATTGATTTTCCCAGACGTATTTGGCAACGATCGAACTTTTGCCCATTCCCGCATCCCCGACGATCGTAAAATAACCGTGAGGATTTTCGGTCATAAATTGCTCAAAAGTCTCAAAAACAAATTGGCGTCCGCAAAACCTGCGAATTTTTTCTTCTATTAAGGATCTAAATTCTTCAGGGTAGGGAGCAACTAATGGGTCTGGTTTTGGATAATACTTCTGTTTTAATTTTATAAACAATATATCCAATTTCCCGGCACCATTTTGGTCAAGGAGTTGAGGGAAAGTATTTCCAAATTTCTTGTAAATCATTCCCAGCCGCTGTTTTACCGTAGCTTCTGATATTCTTAATTCTAGTGAAAGCTCTACCTGATTGCGGGGGGCTTTTTCAGGAGAGAAGAGTGCTGCTAATAAGGTTTCTGTTTGTTCCATCGATAATCCATGGCTCCCAGATTCGCCTCTAAGGAATTCTTGCCAATCCATCTAGGTTAACCCCTCATTTAACTTTATTACAACTTACTTGTCGTGCACTTAAATCATCCTGAGCCTTGCCAATGACCTCTTAGACGGCTGGGATGCTTGCCAGTCCTGAGTCTTGCGAAGGGTAGGGACTCTGCATGACAGTAGTTTAATTATACCTTGAGTATACTTCGATTATACCGACCTCTAATAGACCTAACTTTATACCTCTGGTCAACTTCACTCAATTAAAGTGATGCGATGATTTGATCAGAAGCACAAAAGCAATTTTTGATAAACATTGGAGGTCACTAGAAATGAATCTTAACTTATTCGGCAACTCACACTCCGACGAAGATTATAGCAAAATGGATGAAATCCCATCACTTGGGATAGGTATAAAAATTATTAGCCAAATTGCCGATGAGCTTAGTTATACCCACACTTCTGACCGTCGAAACTGTCTGTTAATTGTAAAATATTTTCAGCCTGTACTACCTCACCCTAGCACTCAAGCTGATTGTTTTAAGCGAGCGACCGATACTTTAAACATTTTCAACTGGTTGAAAGAGCAAAAAACTAGCCAATCAGATCGAAGTTATAACCAGCCACTGCAAAAAATTACTCTTCAACTCCATAGTGATATTGCCACTGTCACTCAAGTTTTATGGTGGATCGAACAGTTTTAGAGAATCTACCACTTCCCGAAGAAGTTTTGCAGCTTTGTAAACTGGCGACGGTGGAGGGGTTTATCAATGCTATTCACCACCACAAAAATATGCCATCAAACACTCCGATCGATCTGGCGATCGCAGTTTTTAACGAACGCATAGAAATTCAAATTTGGGATTGGGGAAAGCCTCTTAATTGCCCCGGAAAAGTTGCAACTGAACAATCTCCAGCAAAAGATACCTTCGGTTTAAAGGATCTGCAATTTATGTTTTAGCAAAGATGACTATATCTGCAAATCATTCTTTAATTAGTTCTGCATGACTAGGAGTGATAGGTTTTAATCTCCTGCCCTATTTGCTCTAAAAATTAGGGCAAAGCGCAAATTCAAACTCACATTGTCTGCCCTTGATTCTCCCTATTGGCTTCAGTAGGATATCTGTAGAAACAAAAAACATCAATATTTAGGAGAGAAAACCGTTATGAACTATAACTTAGAAAATTGGCACCGTGACCAAGATTTTAGCGAAATCGATGAAGTAGGAAAAATAGGTATAAAACTTATTGGCAAAATTGCCGATGAGCTAAGTTATACCCGCACGTCTGAGGGGCGAAACTGTCTGTTAATTGTAAAATATTTTCAGCCAGCTTTAGTACCACACAAACCTAGCACTCAAGGTAGTATTTTTAAGCGTGCGATCGACGTTTTACACAGCTTTAACTGGCTTCAAGAGCAACGAAATTCCCAATCCGAGCCAAGTTATAACCAGCCACTGCACAAAATTAAAATTCAAGTAAGTAGCGAACTCCAGGCTGTTACTCAAGTTTTATGGTGGGTTGAGCAGTTTTTTTTTAGAGCTTCTACCCATTCCCGAAACAGTTTTGCAGCTTTCTAAGCTTGCTGCGATCGAGGGTTTTGCCCATGCTGTTCGCCACGCCCACACAAATCAGTCATTGAAAACTCCGAAAATAGAACTGGCTATCGCAGTATTTAACAAACGCCTAGAGATCGAAATATGGGATTGGGGCAAGCCTTTTGACCTCAAGACCAAGCTGAAAGAAGAATTGCCCGAAAAAACTCTGTTTAGTTGGAACGACCTGGCTTTTACTCTTCACTAAAGATGTTCTGAAATTGCCAGTTGTCCATTGACAAGAGAAAGGAAGTTTTTTGTGATGACTACTGATACTACTCCCAAGATTCTCGTTGTGGATGATGACCCATCCATCCCCAATTTAATTCATCGCTTTTTTAATCATAAATACCAAGTATATTCGGCAGCAGATGGCGAGACTGGTTTAGCATTGTTTGAGAAATTAAACCCACTGCTAGTAATTCTCGATTGGAATTTGCTGGATACTACTTAGAGCTTTATAGCTCGATCAAAATAGGTAAAAACCGATGGTGAAAGCTGAGGGGGCGGAATGTGGCTGACAGCAGATGATTGATGATTGGGAAGACTAACATCGAGTTTGAGATTCCCGACTTTCCTCGTCCCCGGGTCTGGAAACCAGCTAAATTGTATGGACACGGCACTGCCGTGTCCTGACTTAGATATCTTAGTTTTTAGCCGCCCCAAACCTTCTTCAAAACATCTTGAGGAGAGATGTCTGCCATTTTGCCAGTAGGAGATTTAATGCCCAAAAATCGATCGCTCTTTGGCAACAATTTCGCCGGTTCAGTTGGGCCAAACAAAGCTATTGTATAAGTTTGAACTGCCACAGCTAAGTGCATCGGCGCACTGTCAGTACATATCATCAAATTAGCAGCAGCAATAGTGGCCGCCAACTTGCCGACATCATCCGGCGAGATAACTTTTACATTCGGACATGACTCGACTAACTTTGTCACGAAGTCTGCATCTTCGGGCCCTTTCACAACAACAACGGGCAAATTCGGCTGCCGCTGCTGACAATCTTCAATTATTTGTTTCCAGTTGTCTGTAGGGTAAATTTTGTCAATACCTTTAGACACAGCTAATTGACTGGAACCGCCGTGAATCAAAATGTAGCCGCTTTCTTTTACGCCCAACCGCTGCTGTTCGGCTTCTGCCCACTGAATGTCCTGTTTTGGTACATTAATTGCGATCGCCGGACAAGGATTTGTAATGTTAAATCCTTGCAGCAAATCATGGTACATTGAAGCGGCGTACTGTTCAGTTTTCAGCGGTACAGCAGCAGTGAGAAATCGAGCGCCGTTGGTTCCCGAATAGCCAACTCTCTGCGGAATGCCGGTCAGCCACAGCAGCAGTCCTACAGTCCACCGCTGGCCGAGGGAAATAACTGCTTCGTATTCGCGATCGCGAATTACGCCCAGTAAATTGCCCAAATCTGCCATAGCGTTGCGGTCTTTGAAATTGTACGTCAAGACTTCTTTGACGGATTTGCAGACTCGGTAAGCACCCTTTGCCCTCGGTTCCACGATGACATCAATTTGCGCGTCTGGATAAGACTGCTTGAGGTCATCAAGAGTGGGGAAAAATAAAATTTGGTCGCCAATCCCGCCAGGGACAAGTGCTAGTATTCGCATCATAAACGATCGGGCTATTATTGATCGAGGTAGCTCTCAGAGATCGGCTCTCAACTATCAGCTTATAGTATTTCTAGACCTTAAAAGCTACTGGCTGACAGCTAAACAACTGACTCAAAAGTACAGGACGCTCTTATTATATATATCTAGTTGGGTTAAAAACGGTTAGTAAATGCACTTATTAATTCCTGCAGCGGGTTCGGGGCGACGGATGGGGAGTCAGCGGAACAAACTGCTGCTGACTTTGCTCTCTAAACCTCTGCTGAGTTGGACTTTGGCTGCGGCTGAAGCTTCGCAGCACATTAGCTGGATTGGCATCATGGGCCAGCCAGACGATTTTCCTGATTTTAAAGCAATTCTGAGCGATTTATCTTTGGTTAAGCCCGTGGAACTGATTCAAGGTGGCGCTACCAGGCAAGAGTCAGTTTACAACGGTTTGCAGGCTTTGCCCCCCAATGCCGATCGAGTGTTGATTCACGACGGCGCGAGGTGTTTGGCAACTGCTGAATTGTTCGATCGATCTGCAGAGGCCCTCTTGAGCTGTCCAGGCTTGATTGTCGCCGTCCCGGTCAAGGATACGATTAAGGTCGTAGATCAGCGTCGGATCGTGCGAGACACGCCAGACAGAAGCAATTTGTGGGCAGCCCAGACTCCCCAAGGATTTGAAGTGAAATTGTTAAAGCAGTGTCACGAAGAAGGGCGACAAAAAGGTTGGGAAGTGACAGACGATGCGGCTTTGTTTGAAAAATGCGGTTTACCAGTGCAAATTGTGGAGGGGGAAGAGACGAATTTGAAAGTCACAACCCCCGTTGATTTAGCACTAGCTGAATTTATTTTGCGGCAGAGATACGGGGAAAAGTTTTAAATTGTGTAAGGTAAAATTGGGAATTGGCAATGGGAATTGGTAAGCTAACTAAGTCTTAATAAAAACTCACAATACCCAGATACCCGACTTAAATAAGTTGGGTATCTAATAACCCTCGCCTTTTAGCTTGAATTCAATTGACCTGCTTAGTAAGGGCTGGCTGTTGGTCGGACGATAATTTCGCTAACATCAACATCATCAGGTTGTTCGATCGCAAATACAATCGACCGCGCGATCGCAGTAGCAGGAATAGCTACTTTGCGGAATTCTTGCATTCCCGATCTTGCAGTTTCATCAGTGATGCTCTCGGCTAACTCAGACTCCGTTACTCCAGGAGAAATCACCGTCACCCGAATGTCGCCCCCAACTTCTTGTCTCAAGCCTTCTGAGATGGCTCTAACGGCGAATTTAGTAGCACAGTAAACAGCAGCAGTGGGAGAAACCGCGTGTCCGCCGATCGAGGAAATATTGATAATCTGACCAGATTTTTGTGCTTTCATGACAGGAAGTGCCGCCGCGATGCCGTACAAAACACCTTTGATATTGACATCAATCATGCGATCCCATTCCTCAACTTTCAGTTGTTCGAGTGCAGATAGGGGCATGACTCCAGCATTGTTAATCAGGACATCTACGCGATCGAACTTGCTTTGGGCAAATTGAACGAGATCCTCCATTTGACTGCGTTGCGTCACATCGAGAGCCTGGTATTCGACTGTTCCACCCTCCGCACGAATGTCCTTGGCGATCGCTTCTAGGCGATCGGTGCGACGTGCGCCTAAAACAACTTTTGCGCCGTTTTTAGACAACAACTTAGCGCTGGCTTCACCGATTCCACTACTGGCCCCAGTGATAACAACAACTTTGTTTTCTACGTTCAACATGGTTATTTTCCCTTTTCTTAAAGTTGATTTCAATTAAATAAACTGACCGCCAGATACTTCGATTCTCTGTGCATTCACCCATCTGTTGTCTTCGGATAGCAAAGAGGCGATCGCACCGCCGATATCATCAGGAAGACCGACGCGACCTAGGGCGGTTTGCGAAGCGATAAAGTTGTTAATCTCAGGATTGTCACGCACCGCACCGCCATTAAAATCCGTTTCAATCGCGCCGGGGGCCACCACATTTACGGCAATCTGTCTTTGTCCCAGTTCTTTCGCCATGTATCGGGTCAAAACTTCGATCGCTCCTTTCATGCTTGCATAAGCTGCATAGCCAGGTAGAGCAAAACGGGCAAGCCCAGACGAAATATTGACTATCCGTCCTCCATCATTGATCAAAGGCAGAAGTTTCTGCGTGAGGAAAAAAACGCCCTTTACATGAATATTCATCAATCGATCGAAATCATCTTCGCTGGTATCAGCAAAAGACGCATGAACACCAACACCAGCATTATTCACGAGGTAATCAAAATTCTCTGTCTGCCATTTATCTTGAAGTGACTGCTTGACTTGTTCCACAAAACCGTCAAAGGTTTTCGTGTTTGAAGTATCCAGTTGCAGTGCAACCGCTTGAGCTCCGATATCGGCGATCGCAGATACAACGCTTTTGGCTTCTTTATCGCTATTGTGATAAGTCACGATGACATCTACTCCTTTTCTGGCAAGGGTCAAAGCCGTATTTTTGCCAAGTCCTCGGCTCGCCCCTGTTACCAATGCAATTTTCGTATTGTCTTTGGTCATTACCTTATCCTTTTATTGGTTTATTGGGATGTGTTCATCCTATGACTAGAAGCAAGGGTGTTGAATACACAGACCTCGCAATTTATTGCCTAATCCTCCAAAG
Organism: Microcoleus sp. K5-D4; assembly: GCF_036704575.1. Classification (NCBI taxonomy): domain Bacteria; kingdom Bacillati; phylum Cyanobacteriota; class Cyanophyceae; order Oscillatoriales; family Microcoleaceae; genus Microcoleus; species Microcoleus sp. K5-D4. Next base: position 1,150 of record NZ_JAUBSD010000136.1, on the reverse strand, counting down.
CAAGATTTTATGAACGGATAAAGATGCTCTATAATGATCAAAAGGGAATGGTTAAATCAATCAAAAAACTAGCATGGCGATTGAAATGCTCAACCAAGTAATAAACCCAAATGCGATCGGTAATCAATATAAAGAATTGGCGGCATTAGTAACTCGGCACACTGAAGGCAAGGGAAACGGTTTGCATAAAACAGCTATAGATAAGCTGGAATTGACGCGAGAATCTTCAGTTTCCGCAGCACTACACAATGTTTATGAACCTATTCTCGCCATCATTGTTCAGGGTCAAAAAGAAGCGTTGCTGGGTGAGGAAACCTATCGCTATGGCGAGGCTCAATATCTTGTGATCTCAGTTGATTTACCTATTAACGGATTTGTTGTAGAGGCTACCCCAGACAAGCCGTATTTAGGATTAAAGCTGAATCTAGATCCACGCCAACTCTGTGACATTATTACTGCCCAAACCAAGCCAAGCGCGAATAAGAAAGAAAACTCTGTTAGAGGTTTGTTCGTCAGCACCGCCGATGCACCGTTGCTCGATTGCGCCCTCAGACTGACAAGACTTTTGGATACACCGCAGGATATCCCTATCCTGGCACCGATGATTATCCGCGAAATCTATTATCGTCTTTTAATAGGCGAACAAGGCGAAGCTGTCCGCCAAATAGCAACATCTGGCAGCAATATGCAGCGCATCGCTGAGGTGCTCAAACTGATTAAAACTGATTTTGTAAAACCGATGCGTGTTGAGGATTTGGCAGGACAAGCCAAGATGTCTCCTTCATCTTTTCATTACCATTTCAAGCAAGTGACATCGATGAGTCCACTTCAATATCAAAAGCAATTAAGACTATTAGAAGCACGTCGCCTGATGCTTGCCGAAAACGCCGATGCCACAAATGCTGCGTATCAGGTGGGTTATGAAAGCCCCTCACAGTTCAGCCGCGAATATTCTCGGATGTTCGGTGCGCCGCCGATCCGGGATATTGAGCGTTTGCGTACTGCTTGAGCGTAACTGTTTCGACTATATTGGTTTTGTGAGCGTTAATACAAGTGGAGGATGAAAAGAATGCAATAGACCTCTTGCAAAATAATTTTATGCTATAATGAAGGGTTTGGCTGAAGTGGAGCAGATTGCAGGTTATAGCTA
>NZ_JAUBSD010000135.1:0-11859 GCF_036704575.1 Microcoleus sp. K5-D4 | reverse complement strand
TTTCTTGTTTTATTGACCCTACATTAGATTCTTCTGAGTCCTTGTGTCAAGCCTAATTGAGATGCTCTTACCCTGGTCTAATAACAAATCTGGCTTAAATACCCTTCTTAGTCTCAAGCGAGAGGGACTTCGTTTTTGTAAAAGCAGTTTCAACCGCCGAATTATCTTAAAAAAAGCGCCTAAGTTCCCTCAGACGCATACCATAAAATCAACAAATTGTCAACCCTAACCTAACCGTTCAAAGCCTCAGCACCGCCGCAAACTTCCAGGATTTCCTGAGTAATTGCTGCTTGCCGCGCCTTGTTATAAGTCAGCGTCAAACTACCGATCAAATCGCTAGCATTCTCACTAGCATTATTCATCGCCGTCATCCGCGCAGCCAACTCGCTAGCAGCAGACTCTTGCAAAGCCCGCAGCAATTGGTTGTTCAAATACAAGGGCAAAAGAGCCTCCAGAATTTGCGCCGGATCTTGCTCGAAAATCATGTCTCTGGGCAAACTCTTCGTAGGTGAAGCAACCTTCTCCCGCGATACTTGAAACTGTCCGCCTTGCGATGTCAAGCGGAAGATTTCATCATCGGGAGTTTCCAAACCTTGGGGGTCGAGGGGTAGCAAAGTTTGAATTACTGGACGCGAACTAATTAGTGACACAAACTTGGTGTAAATTAGCTCAACTCTGTCCACAGTTCCTGACAGGAACAAGGAAAGCAATTCGTCAGCAATTTGTGCCGCTTCCGGTGCTGTGGGAATTTGTTCCAAGTTAGCGTAAGTAGCATCGATCGGCTGTTCGCGGCGCTGGAAATACTGAGTAGCTTTGCGTCCTACCAACACGTATTTGTAGTCTAAGCCTTCAGCTTTGATTTCCTTAGCGCGATTTTCGGCGTATCTGATGATGTTGCTGTTGTAGCCGCCGCACAAACCCCGATCGCCCGAAACTACCAACAGTCCCACCGATCGCACTTCGCGTTTTTTCAGCAGCGGCAAATCCAGGTTTTCAAACTGCAACCGTTCCGCCAAACCGTACAATACCTCTGCCAGCCGATCGGCAAAAGGCCGAGTAGCAGTCACCTGTTCTTGAGCGCGGCGCACCTTTGCAGCGGCCACCAAGCGCATTGCTTCTGTAATCTTTTTAGTGTTCTTGACCGACTTAATGCGATCGCGAATAGTTTTCAGATTTGCCATAACTTTCTCCTTACATCCTTGCCCGCATCTTCTTAATTAAAACCGCAGATTAACGCAGAGTAACGCAGATTAACTTCAGATTATCTGCGTTAATCCGCGTTCATCTGCGGTTCAAAATTCCTACTTGTCTACGCAGAAACTAGAAAACTTTGCTTGTATTCAGTGATGCCTTCTTTCAGCAGCTTCTCAGCTTCATCAGTCAAAGCTTTTCCGCCTTGAACAATTTCGCCGTACTTCGGCTTGCTAGTCCGCAAATAGTCGCGCAAACCAACAGTAAACTTGCTGACTTTTTCCACAGGAATGTCATCCATATAGCCGTTAATACCGGCATAGATTACAGCCACTTGTTCGTTCATCGGCAGAGGCGAACTTTGGGGCTGTTTCAACAGTTCCCGCAAGCGCTGACCGCGCGACAATTGATTCTGAGTAGCTTTATCCAAGTCAGAAGCAAACTGAGAAAATGCTGCCAGTTCTTCAAACTGCGCCAGTTCCAATTTCACCTTACCGGCTACTTTTTTCATCGCCTTAGTTTGAGCTGCCGAACCTACCCGCGATACCGAAATACCGGGGTTTACTGCCGGACGCAAACCAGCGTTAAACAAGTCAGAAGAAAGGAAGATTTGACCGTCGGTAATCGAAATTACGTTCGTCGGAATGTAAGCAGAAACGTCACCAGCTTGGGTTTCGATAATTGGCAAAGCAGTCATGCTGCCTTCGCCCAAGTCGTCGCTCAATTTAGCAGCGCGTTCTAGCAAGCGAGAGTGCAGGTAAAACACGTCTCCGGGATAAGCTTCGCGACCGGGAGGACGGCGCAGCAACAGAGACATTTGGCGGTAAGCTTGTGCTTGCTTGGAAAGGTCATCGTAAATGACCAAAGTGTGCTTGCCTTTGTACATGAAATACTCGGCTAAGCTAGCACCTGTGTAGGGAGCCAAGTATTGCAGGGTTGCGGGGTCGCTAGCGTTGGCTGCTACTACGATCGTGTAGTCCATCGCGCCCTTTTCTTGCAGGACGTTGACGATGTTAGCTACTGTAGAAGCTTTTTGACCGATCGCCACGTAAACGCAGATCACGTTTTCCGATTTTTGGTTAATAATCGTGTCGATCGCGATCGCAGTTTTACCGGTTTGTCTGTCACCGATAATCAGTTCCCGCTGTCCTCTTCCCACCGGAATCATCGCATCAATAGCGGTAATTCCTGTTTGCATCGGTTCGTAAACAGAACGGCGAGAAACAATCCCCGGTGCCGGAGATTCAATCAAGCGAGATTCAGTAGTTTTAATTTCTCCTTTGCCGTCAATCGGACGGGCCAAAGCATCAACTACCCGTCCCAACATTGCTTCACCCACGGGGACTTCAGCAATTCTGCCAGTAGCAGTAACTGCCGAACCTTCTTGAATGCCGAGGCCTTGGCCCATCAACACTGCACCGACGTTATCTTGTTCGAGGTTCAGTGCAATGCCCACAGTGCCGTCGGCAAATTCTAGCAATTCTCCAGACATGGCTTTATCCAAGCCATAAATCCGAGCAATGCCGTCGCCTACTTGCAGAACAGTACCGACGTTAGAGACTTTTACGTCTTGGTCGTACTGCTCAATTTGCTGGCGAATAATGCTGCTAATTTCGTCAGGTCTGATTGCTGCCATGTTAGTTATTATTTGTCAGTTGTCAGTTGTTAGTTGTCTGTCGATGTTTTCCGCAAGAAAGAATAGGGATTTGGTAGTAAGAATTTGGGACTAACAACTCAAAAACAGAAATTAATTTATTCCTGCTTTCTGTTTGATTCTTCCTTCTTCTTTCCTGCTTCCTTCTTCCTTCCTCCTGCTTCCTTAAATTAGGAATTCAAGCGAATTCCCAAACGGCGCAATTGTCCCCGCAGGCTGGCATCAATTACTTGAGAGCCTACTTTGATTACCACACCGCCGATTAAATCTGCGTCTATTTTGGTTTCAATTTCTACTTGACTAGCGCTGGTCATCGCCTGCACTTTCTCGCGAACAGTCTGCTGTTGAGCGTCTGAAAGCGGGACTGCCGATGTAACTTCAGCCAATACTGTTTGGTTGAGTTCTCGGAGCCTTGCCAAGTATTGTTTGCCAATTCCTTCTAAAAAAAGAATTCTTCCTTTGTCTACTAATAGCTTCAGAAAGCTGTGCATCAAGGGGCTCATTTCTTGACCCGCTATTTGCTGAATCACAGCTTTTTTAGCATCCGGTTTTACCAGCGGATTGGCTAAAAATTGACGCAAGTCTTCCGAACCTTCTAGCAGGCTCAGTAAGGAACGAATATCTTCGCCAAACTTCTCTGAGAGATTGTTGGACTGAGCCAGTGACATCAAGGCAGATGCGTAAGGCTGTAAGACTTCTGTGCTGACTGTACTCACGTTTTAGCCTCCCAGTAACGCAATGCTGCGATCAATTAATTGGTGTTGAGCGCTGTCGTCCAAGCTAGTTTTTAGCTGGCTTTCCACCTTTGCTAATGCCAGAGATACAACCGCCGATCGCAGTTGGGCGATCGCTCTTTCCCGCTCCGCTTCCAACTCTTGACCTGCTGTTGCTCTCATTCTTTCAACGTCTTGCGCTGCCTGAGCTAGAATTGCTTCTTTTGCTTTCTTGGCAGTTTCTTCAGCAGCGGCACGAATTCGTTCGGCTTCTGCTTGCGCTTGAGTCAATTTTTGCTGTTGCTCTGCTAGAGCTGCTGCTGCATCTTTTTGGCGTTTTTCTGCTTCTTGAATCGCCTCTTGGATGGCCGAACGCCTCTCTGTCAGGATTTTACCTACAAATCCGCGCCCGAAATAAAACAGCACTGCAATAATAATGACCAGGTTAATCAGGTTGGTTTCTAAAATATCGAAATTTAAACCGAAACCACCTTCGCCGCTAGCTTCTGTGGCTAGCAATAAAACAGTCCCCATGATACTCTTCCATAATTGCGCGTGCAGATTGGGTGAAGCGATTTTAGATTTAAGATTCCATCAAAAATCTAAAACTCTTCGGTCTCGCTATTTGGCCAGCGACTGCCCTAATAGCTTTTCGAGAATTTGGCCGCTGAGCGCGTCTACTTGTTGTTCTAGTGAGCGCATTGCTTCTTGCTTTTGCTGCTCTATTTCTTGCCCAGCCTTTTCTCGCGCGACTTGAGCTTCTTGTTGAGCCTCAGCTACTTTCGCTGCCCCAATTTTTTGGGCATCAGCTTGAGCAGCAGCAATTACTGATTGAGACTGTTTGCGAGTTTCTCCCAGTTTTTGCTCGTACTGCTGCGCTAGTTGCTGAGCTTTTGCCAAGCGTTCTTTGGCGGAGACTTGAGTGTTGCGAATGTAATCGGCGCGATCGTCAATTGACTTGCTGAGCGGCTTGTAAAAAATTACATTCAAGACTGCGACTAGAATTAAAAACTGCACCGCCATCAGAGGCAGCGTAGCATCTATATCAAACAGTCCCCCTTCCTTAGCCGCTTCTTCAACTGCTAGTAATACTGTCCAGTGCATCATGATTTTTTGACGGCTTCCATCTAATTCGCTTAATCGATTTTAGATTTGAGATTTTGGATTAGAATCGCCAAAACCTCAAATCTAAAATTTTCAATTATTATGCGAAGGGGTTGGCAAACAGCAGCACTAGGGCTACGACCAAACCGTAAATTGTGAGCGCTTCCATGAACGCCAAACTCAACAGCAAGGTGCCGCGAATTTTACCTTCTGCTTCCGGCTGACGGGCAATCCCTTCTACAGCCTGACCTGCTGCATTACCTTGACCGATGCCAGGGCCGATTGCAGCTAAACCTACTGCCAAAGCGGCGGCAATTACGGAAGCGGCAGCAACTGTTGGGTTCATGATGATTTTCCTTATCTAAAGTACAAAATTGAGAACAGAAAGTCTACAGAATTGTCCGATGTGACGGGAGAAAGTTTGAGTTCAGAAATTTTCTTTTTCCTCCTTCATTCTTCGCCGTTTCTCGTTAGTTAATCGTGGTGTTCTTCGCCGTGACCGCCTTCTAGAGCTTCACCTATGTAGGCTGCGGCTAAGGTTGCAAAAATCAAAGCTTGAATTGCACTGGTAAATAGTCCCAGAACCATCACTGGCAGGGGAACAAATAAAGGCACTAGCAACACTAGCACTCCGACCACCAATTCATCCGCAAGAATGTTACCAAACAAACGGAAACTTAGGGACAGAGGCTTAGTGAAATCTTCTATGATTTTGAACGGCAACATGAAAGGCACCGGTTCAACATAGTGGGCGAAATACCCCAAGCCGCTTTTGCTGAGACCTGCATAAAAATATGCTAGAGAAGTCAGCAGTGCAAATGCTACCGTCGTGTTGATGTCAGCGGTAGGAGCTCCCAATTCGCCTGATGGCAGCTTAATCAGCTTCCAAGGAATTAGAGCGCCAGACCAGTTTGACACAAAGATGAACAGAAATAATGTACCAATAAACGGTACCCAAGGGCGATATTCTTTTTCCCCAATTTGGTTTTTAGCCAAGTCCCGAATAAATTCCAGCGCATACTCCATAAAATTTTGCATTCCGCTGGGAATTCGCTGGATTTTGCGGGTTCCTAAAATCGAAACTACGACTAAAACAGCAATTACAAACCACGAGGTTAGAAAAACCTGCCCGTGCACTTTCAGATTGCCGAGTTGCCAGTACAACTGCTGGCCAACTTCCAATTCGGCGAGGGGGAAACGATTAAAGGTGTTTAGAACGTCAAGCATTGCCATTCAACGGGCTTCCCCATACAAATCGATGAGTTGAGTTTTGCTCTTCTTGCCTGACTTACCTGTAGTCTAGTGCTAATGCACTTCGGATCACGTAAACCATCAGCGCAGCTTTGTATGTCAGAAATCCCAAAAATATCGGTAAAATCTGTAGCTGATTCCACTGTGTTCCTACTATCATCACCGCTAAAAACACACCTAGCCGTGTCTTGCTGATGCGTTGATTTTGGCTGCCGATTCGTTCAACGTCTCTAGCCAACATCTTTAAGTAAACCACACCTGTGCTCGCCCCAAGCAAATAATTCAGGGCAATGTTGAGGGAGTAAAAAATCCAAACGGAGATAAAAATAATCGCCGTAAAAGCAAGGGTGTACGCCAACAACTCTTGTTGGAGGCGATAAAAGTCTTGCATGGGATTGCTAGTCTCGGACGAAGCTGTCGAAACTGTCGAGACTGTGCCAGCTTGAGGAATATCCTCGTTTGCTGCTGCGGGTTCGGTGGGTGTGTTTTGCGTGTTCACGAAGCTCAGAAACTAATGCAGGTAGCAGGCGAGTGCTTTGCAAACTCAGAAAAATCATACCACGCTGCGGTAACAATACTTAAAATAAAATTAATCATATTTTCGGAATTTGGTGTCGGGCGCTTCGGAAACCTCAAGCCGTTAAATGTCCGATAAATGTCCGATCGACCTTACCCTAAATCTTCCACCGCCCGATAACACTTTTTTATACATTTTTCTCCTTTCTCTCACTAAGTAAGCCTCACTTAGTGAGAGGGTACAGAGGACGATCGCGCGAATCGATGAGGTAACTCTCCCTTGTCTGCCTCTGCGCGCTACAAGAGTTAATTCAAATTCGAGCTCATTCAATAACCTTAAACTCTTGAAGCGCCGGAATGAAATTTTTATTCTCGTGGCTCGATCGACTAAGCTTAATCAAAGCAAATCGCTGTAGAGGCTGCAAACTCGCCCACTGGGCCAAAGAAATTGTCACGCCGAGCTCTTGCGCTTTTGCAGAAACAGACTCCGGTACAGTTGCAGCATCCATCCACGGGGGATTTTCATCAACAGCCAAATCAGTTCCCGGTTTGCCTGTCTGTTGAATTAATATTTGATTTAGCTTTTCTCGGTAATCAATAATTTCTGCTTCTGTCAAGCAAGGTAACTCTACAAGACTTTGCCGTTCTGCTTGGTTAAAATGATTCCAATCCTGCAACTTCAATTTAATGCCGCAAGTATCTAACTTGAGACGTACTTGCATGGGGATGCACCGCAAAGCTTCGACAAAATCAGCTTCAAATTCAAAGAATGTCATAGATGTATAGACTTGCAAACTAGATTTTTTTTATTAACCGCAGAGGACGCAGAGAGCACAGAGTAAGAGAAGAGAGAGAAATCGATGCAGGTTTTTTGCTTTCTATCAATAATTGCAGAAAATGCGATCGCCATTTATAATTAAATAATATTACAAACTATTGACATGGATGCCGTAGACTACCTTCGGATTAGCTTGATAGACCGCTGCAACTTCCGCTGTCTCTACTGTATGCCGGAAGGTAGCGAGTTGGACTATGTATTGCAGCAGCAGTTGTTAACTCACTCGGAATTGCTAACTCTGCTGCGGGAAGTTTTTATACCCGTGGGATTTACCAAGTTTCGCTTGACAGGAGGGGAACCGCTGCTGCGGCCTGGGGTGGTGGAATTGGTGAGGTCGATCGCATCTTTGCCGGAAACGCGAGATTTGTCAATGACAACTAACGGCTTTTTGCTGGCGGGAATGGCGGAAAATCTCTACAATGCTGGTTTGCGCCGGATTAATATTAGTTTGGATTCGTTGGAACCGGAGACTTTCGATAAGATAATTGGCAGTCGGGGACGATCGCGGTGGACGCAGGTTTGGGAGGGAATTCAAGCAGCTTATCAAGCTGGATTCGACCCGCTGAAACTGAATGTTGTGGTAATTCCCGGTGTGAATGACGGCGAAATATTGGATTTAGCGGCGTTAACAATTAACCGGAATTGGCACGTTCGATTTATTGAGTTTATGCCCATCGGGAATGGGGATTTATTTGGCGATAAAGGTTGGGTAGCCTCAGCCGAATTGCGGCAACAAATTAACGAGAAATACGGGTTAGCCGAGTCGGGAGTTCGCGGAAATGGGCCGGCGGATGTGTTTCAAATTCCGGGGGCGAAGGGTACTTTAGGCTTTATCAGTCAAATGTCCGAGTGTTTTTGCGATCGCTGCAACCGGATGCGTTTGTCTGCTGACGGGTGGCTGCGGCCTTGTCTGCTGAACGAAACGGGTCAAATTGATTTAAAAACTGCTCTCCGCAGCGGGACTCCTACAAGCGAATTGCGCGATCGAGTGCGGCACATATTAGAGATTAAACCGGAGATTAATTTCAAGCAGCGAGATTCGGGAACTACTCAAGGAAATTACAGCCGCACAATGTCTCAAATCGGCGGGTGAACTGCCCGAGATCGATCGCTATTTTTGTTCATTGCAGGAGAGGGGCGATTCCCTACCGGATAGCTTTGCTTCACGTACTTGGAAATGGGCGATCGCTCTCAAAATACATTATACTTAAGACAAACTTTGTAAATCTTCCTCAGATAGCTGAGCTATTTTCATCAAAGCTCTTAAGGTTCCAACTTTTAAATCTTGATTCCGGTGAACTGGAATTGACAAAATTTGTTCTATTTCGGCGTTTTCATAGATATGATGACTGCCAGTAACTCTTTTCAAAACCCAACCTTTATGCTCTACTATTTTGCACAGTCGCTTCCCTGAAATAGATTTCATACAGCAATTTCAACAATTTTATCTGTGGAGGCAATTGCTTCACGACTATTAGCAACATTGAGCCAACCTTCAATCGCATCTTTTAAATTAGCCATCACTTCTTCCATAGTATCTCCTTCGGTAATGCACCCAGGGAGTGCGGGAACTTCAGCCCAATAGCCACCTTCTTCTGCGGGATGGATGATTGCTCTAATTTTCATACATTTATTCAGTCATTGGTTAAGGATATTATAACGATTATTAATAAATACAGGAAATTACAGCCGTACAATGTCTCAAATCGGCGGCTAATTATCTATTATCAGTGATAAGTCAGTCTGAAGTAACGCCCTCGCCTTGCGCGCCGATAGATCATAAGCTGGCGTTGCTTGTCCTAGGTCGCAGAAATTCGATATTCAACTCTAGCTTCTCTCCTAGCCACAAAGAATGTTTCGTATGGTCGGCCACATCGTCGCCTGTTTCAGGGTGGATGAGAATATTGAGCCCCTCACGATTCAGCATTAACCAGGGAACCACTTTGCCAAACTGGTCTGGTAAAAATGCAACTTGATACATTGCTTGGGGGTGGGGGCCAATGGGTTTGTCATGCCAACGCCCAAGCTGCACCTCAAACTGAGTCAATCCTTCTCGTACACGCGCTGCGGCATCGCGATTATCAGCGTCGAAGTAAATATGTCCATGAAAACCAACGATGTTAATGGTGTCTTCTTTCATCATTTTCAGTGGATTATTGAGCAGAGAGCAACAACTTTATATTAGCTTAACTTGCTGGATATTTTATTCACTCCTGTAAACTCCTTAAGTTGATATATCCTCAGTCTTTGCTTTTTTGGTTTCATGCTAGCACAAGATTAGTATACTCTCTGCTTCTCTATCTCCAAACTGACTAATGATGTCGAATTCATCTTGTAGCATTTGAACAATTTTAGATGTTGACCAATTGCCAACACGGAGATAAATAAATTTGGGAGGATGACCGTAAAGTAAACTCCGTTGATGAAAGTCAGAATCTTTGGAAACAATCACAAAATTATTTGTTTTTGCATATTCCCAAATGTCTGCATCATCAGTATTTGTCAGTCCTAATGTTTTGACATGAACAGAATCGGGATACAAACCGATAATTCTCTGAAGAATTCGGTCGGAGAGGTTTTCGTCGAATAGCAGTTTCACAGGGATACCACAAATAACTTTTTCTCACGATCGGCGGCAAAAGCAAGGCAGGCTTTGATGTCTGCCGAAGTTAGTTCTGAAAAATCTTCCAGAATTTCTGCTTCCGTCATGCCACCTGCGAGATATTCTAAGATGTCGTAGACGGTGATTCGCATTCCCCGAATACATGGTTTGCCACTGCGTTTTCCCGGTTCAATTGTGATGATGTCGTGGTAGTCCATAAAGCAATATTTGGTACTAATAAGCGTAATTATATCTGTAAATACTCCTGGTTTATTTAGGTCAGGATTTCAGGTTTGAGCAAGTAGGGATAAAAAAAGAACCCTGACGTTGAAAGTAGCCAAGGCGGATCAGTTTTATCATGGTCTGCGGCAAAAGCAAGGCAGGCTTTGATGTCTGCCGAATTTACTAGGGTTTTCCACCAATAAGACTCCAAAATTGGCTGCAGTCCGATCGACACGGGGCGATCGTCTCGACATCTCCGACACTTGGCACGGCTGCCACGGCTCCAAAATTGCACCATTTAGGGCGGTGTGGGTGAGTTTGAGGTCATTGGATGGTGAGGACTGCCACGGCTGGCACAATTGCACCTAACCACGGTTGGAGCGGTGGGAGTGTTGGGGGTCTAGCGCGGTCGCTCGGAGCGATCGGACTGTTGCCAGTGTCGGAGCGGTGGCGGTCTAGCTTTTTTGCGTCACACTCGCACGTTGCAACAGCATACTTTTTTTAAAACTAAAATCGACAGAAAACCCCCCAGAGTTAAGGTGTAGCGGGTTTAACAGGATTAAATGGTTTACGTCAAGATATTGAATTAAAATAGTTTTTAACAATTTAATTTTACTTTGCAAAATGTCTAATACCAATGTTGATGAACCAATTAAAGTAGAAGTAGCTACAGTGAGATTTTTTGATGGACTCGAAGTAGATGGGTACAAGATGCCTGATGGTGAGTTTCGCATTGGACTAACTGGTGCAAGCTTAGTTTTAGGTTATGGCGAAAACTGGCTGCCTAGGCTCCTTCGTAAAAAAGATGGTATCTCACTCAAAGCCTTACTAGCACTTGGTTTTAGTAAAAAAACTCAAAAAGTAGTAAGTGAACCAACCATAGGTTCTAAAAAAGTTGAAACTATAAGTTTAGGGGATTTTGACAGACTCATCGTTTATACCGTTTCTAGACATAAAAAAGCTGCATTAGCACTCCAACAGTCTTTAACCTAAGTTTCTTTACTTGATTTTTTCCTAGAGGCGTTTGGAAAATCGCCCTTAAGCATGGAACAGAAACGCCTTTTGTTTTACGAAAAATATGCGGTTACTATTAGTCCTGACGGATGGCAACAAATGAGTAAGCGGGATATATTGAGACTAGCTCTACATAGCGGGTTGTCTCATTCTCAGAAAAATAACAATGTTGTAGACGGTGTTTCTTCAGACTCACTCCCACCCACAGATGATTCTATAGGTATTTCAGAATTGGGACTGATACCCGAGAGTTTTATGGTGTCAAAAAATCAGCCAAAATCAAAAGATGAATTTTGGGAGAATTGGCGTGTTGAGAATAGCGCGGAAATAGTTTTAAGTGGGTATGCGATGATGGTTTGTGGAATTGGATTTATTGAAGTAGGAGTAACTACTTTTGGAGATGTTTTATTAAGGTTTCTATTTTCGGGTGTAACAACGTGGTTTGGGGTAAAATTGGTTTATGCAATTTGGAGATTTTTTTGTAATATAGTAAAAAACTTTGTCTAGTTTTCTGATGTAGTGGTAAGGGTTACAAGCTCTAGGCCGGGAAATTTGAGTATCCCCGCCTAGATTTATTTAGCAAAGTAAGGTTGATGATATTCTCACGTCACTATCTAAAAATGGTGTGACTGTTAGCGAAACTTACAGGTTGCAATCAACCTAAATCCCTATCAGGGATCATTCGTAACAAGTTAAGCCTGTATGGCAGTTGTCAAGGGGATTTCAGAAGATGTCTCAAAGAAATATTGGTTCA
>NZ_JAUBSD010000134.1:0-12079 GCF_036704575.1 Microcoleus sp. K5-D4 | reverse complement strand
AAAAATCGCAAGATTATCTTGATTTGGGATGGAGCTAGTTATCATAAATATGGAGAATTTAGAGACTTTTTATTAGAACTAAATGGTGACAAAGAACCTGATAATTGGTCAATTAATTGTATTTTATTTGCTCCCAATGCTCCCCAACAGAATCCTGTTGAAGATATTTGGTTACCAGCTAAAAACTTTTTAAGAAAGTATTGGTATTTATGTAGGTCTTTTAAGATTGTCAAATTTTTATTTGAGTTTTTTACTAACGAACATAAATTTTATTTCCCTAAAATACGTCAATATACTTACACACAGAAAAGCATTTAGGATTGCTCTAGATATAGAAAATCATTTAAGATTGCTATACAAGTGATTCCTCAAGTACAAAAGCCGATAGCGTTGGGTTTTCAAAGTGACGAAATTAGTCAGTTAATTACTTTGGAACTTTAACCGCCGATGGTGGCGGATTAACGCAGATAAGTATTGACAGGATGTACGCAGATCGTGTGAGAGAAAGTATTTAAACGAGATTGTCTTACTCAAAAATCGCCCCATCTAAGCTTGTTTCTCTTAAGTCTGTTCTCGCTAAATTAGCACCTCTTAAATCGGTACTTCTTAAGCACACATTGCTGAAATCTGCATAACTCAAATCAGCACCTTTGAGATTAGCATCAGATAAATTGGTTCCTGATAAATTCGCCCTCACAAGTTGCGATTTACTCAAATTGCTGCCACTCAAATTGGCTGCTGGCATCTGGGCTGCCATTAAGTTTGCTTTGCTTAAATTAGTGCCACTGAGGTTAGCAAAATTTAATTTAGCATAACTCAAATCAATGTTTTCCAAGCAAAGTTCGCTCAATTGCGCGCATCGCAAGTTAGCATTAATAAAAAACCTCTCTCCAATCGCATAACGGCGCAAAAATTCGTCAACTTCCAGCCGAATTAAAACGGGTTCGCAAGTATTTTGGTAGCACCACGATGTCTCCAGCAAACGGGCGGCTGCTTCAATTGCTACCTTGTCGCATTTAGGGAGCACCAAGCTATTGCACCCATCCCACTCACCGTTGAGCATGAATGCCATCTCAGAAGCTGCTGCACTTGAGTCGCATAACAAAACGGTTTCTGGTTTGGGTTGCAGCCAGTTCATTAAACCGATCGAGCTGTTGTTTTTCACTGTAGATTCAGGATTTGTGCGTCTTTCTTAATTATAGGTAAAAATATTGAAAACAGTATGCACAAATTCGCTGCGGCTTCAGATAATGAATTAATTGTGTTTGGTGCAGCCAGACCAGGATACCGCGATGCAGAAGTTGCTCGCTGGATTGAATTTATGCAGGGGCATAATATCAAGCAAGTTTGCTGCTTGCTTGCTCAGACGCAACTCATCCGCTACACTGATTTACTGGGAACATATCGGAAAATATTTGGGTGCGATCGAGTTTGCTGGGCGCCGATCGCAGACTTTGAATTGGTCGATCGCGATATTTTAATAGATCGAATATTGCCGTTCTTGGAATCGGCAAATAGCAAAGGCGAACGGGTGGTAGTTCACTGTTCTGGGGGGATCGGACGTACAGGACAGGTTTTGGCTGCTTGGTTGGTCAGCGGGCGGGGATTGTCTAACAAACAGGCGATCGCAGCAGTAAAAAAAACTGGCAGAAATCCCTATGAAGCAGCGATCGTAGCTTGTTTGAAAGGTAGAAACCCCTGGCTAGTCGTTGAAGAACTTAATGCTCTCTTAGATGATTGTCGCCTTGCTGCGAGGAATGATACATAGCACTATACCAACTATATATAGTCATTTCAAATAAGTATGAGACACTTACTCTGCACAATAAGCACGAATAATTTCATCAAGAGATGTGCCAGGAGAAGCATACATTTTAGCTCTCTTTAATGCACTAAAATCATGCTCAATATCATTTAAATCAGGAGAGTATTTTGGTAAAAATATTATCTGATGACCGGCAGACTCAACCAATAGTCTAATGACCGTCTTACGATGAATGGGTGCATTATCCATAATTAATATAGATGGACTTGTTAAATCTGGTAACAAATATAAAGATAACCATCCTTCAAATCCTTCTGCATTCAAACTACCCATAAAGAGCATTGGTGCAATTAAGTCCTTCTTTCCTTTTCAACTTCGAGCTACTAAATTTTCTCTTTTTACCCGTTTTCCTGGTCTTTCACCATAGACTTTTTTTCCTCTTTTCGCCCACGCATAGACAGAACCTTCAAATTCCTCAAATCCTGACTCATCAATGAAGACAAGACTTTTGCTGCCATAAATTTTAATTAATTCTCTCAGATTTCTATAATATTTCATTCTTGATTCTCTATTTCTTTCTTTATAGCGAAGTTCTTTTTTTTTTTGTAATTTTCAGTTTTTTTAAGGCATAACAGATGGCACTCGGTCTGACGGAGAAAGTTTTTGCTCTTTCTACTAATCTTGCTTCCGGATTTTTTTCAACATCTTTTTTGAGAGCTTCCCAATCTAGCTTTCGTTGACGGTGAGTGACCTGAGTTGGTCGAAGGTCTTCCCTACCGGCGCGATCTATAAATTGTTGCTCTTCCTACCTTAAATATGGCGGCAGCTTTCGTTATACTCCCTCCATTTTCCACATCCATTGACTACTTTTTGTCGATAGTCTAGACTGTAAGCCATTTTTTTATAATTAACTCTTTTTATCGATTTTATCATGATCTTACCTCTGTCTCACATTTATTTGAAATGACTATATATAGCAATCCTCGCATCATTTGTGAGTTTCTTACTCCCTCCCCTTGGGTTCGGGGAGGGTTGGGGTGGGGTAAAAAGTTTACGACTCCTGCAAGGATTTCTATATGTGCCAATTGCCTAAGTTTTAAAAGATTTAAAAGACTCGGCTTCCTACGATCGAACTCAGGCATCGAATAAATGGCTGTTTTGGCTGCCACCGTTAGCCTAACCGCTAGCGTTTTTGCCAATATAAGAGAACAAATAACGCAGTTACAGCAGCGCAAGATCCTTGAAGCAACGGCGGGTTAACTCGATTCTTGCAGGTGCGTCATTATTGTTGCGGATGTCAATGTTTGTCGCAAAAAAGTAAACATTTTTATTCTTCTCTAAATAACCTACATACCAGCCAATCTGAGGCTTTGTTTGTTCTCCAAAATTTGCCCATCCTGTTTTGGCTCTAATTGTGTAATCGGGAGTTTGTTCAACAATTATGATGTCTTTCACCAAAGACAGCGATCGCTCAGAAAAGGGTAAGTCATTTTTGTATAGACGGCGGAGAAATTGAATTTGCTCGTTGGGTGTGATTCGCAGTTCTCCCTCTAACCAGAATTTGTCAATATCGTCTTTGTTACCGATTTTTTGGTTGCCATAACCGACTTTAGCTACCCATTTTTGCATTTGCTCGTGTCCGACTCGGCGGGCGAGAACTTGGTAAAACCAAACGGCGGAAAGTTTCATAGCTTCTCTCATATTCAAGTCTCGATTCCATGCGGGAATTTGCCTTTGAGTTCCGTCCCAAGTTAGCACGGCAATTTCATTTGAAATTACCCCTGTTTCTAAAGAAATTAGAGAGTTGAGAATCTTAAATGTAGATGCAGGTAAAAAAGCTGTGGCGTTACGCTGCGGGTTGTGTTGATAAAACCGAGCGCTATTCAAATCGTAAATTGCGATCGAGCCTTCAACTCCTAGTTCTTGAAAGTGCCGTCCAAAATTCATTGTCTCAGCAACATCTCCTCCCCGTCGTGGAGATTCTTGCACTGGAGGTGGCACGGTTAAGGCTGATTGCGGTGGCTGAACTAAAACAAAAGTAATGCAGCCTAATACAATTAAAACAACAGCGATCGCACGAGAGATTCGGTTCATAAAGTTCAATAAGTTAGCCAACTCACAGGCAGTAATGTCACAGGGGCGATCGACTTGTAAGGTGCATCTGACTTACGCTTTGTAAGAAACAATTAAGGTTTGTCCTGACGCCACCTACTATATATAGGTTGCAATTGCGTAATTTATCAACTATAAAACTGCCATAATAGTTAAGGCTACCAAACAGCTTAACTGAATTACTAAGCTGAACAACCGAAACTTTGGATCGAGGCCAGCGATGTGAATCGCTGAATGTACCAGCCGAAATACAATGTACACAACAATCAGCAAATCTACTGCTGTTCCTGAAACACCCCTAACTGTTAGAAGAAAAACAACTCCCAAATACAAAGGCAGGTTTTCTATCAAGTTGGATTGTACTCGAAATAGTCGCCAAAGCAAGCTGTCGTCGTTTTGTGTGCCGAAATCTTTTACTGAGCCGCCCGCAGATAGATGCCGAATCCTGACTGCTAGCAACAAGATAACGACTGCGATCGTCCACAAAATGAAAATTGTTAAACCCCAGAGAGGGAAAGTCATATTTCTCGGTTCAATTTGCATCATCTTTCTACCTTGCGAAACTGCTGCTAACACTTTAGAAAAGTTATCGGTCAAGACTCTTGTTCTGGCGTTCTCATTTTTAGCTAAAACAGCTTGAGGATACTTCTATTCTGACTGTTTTTCGACATGAATAGCCGATCGCCTACTAAGCTCAAAACAGCATCTAACCGACAAGCTGACGCTAAGTAGAGTGCGATCGCATCTCCTGAGTGTCAATTCCAGCCGCTAGCAACTGAGCGTTTACAGATGGTTTTCGGCAAGACGATCGCACCATTGTATCGAGCAAGTGTTCGATCGCACCCGGTAGATTCTGGCAAAAACCAGTGTGTACCCGCGATGTCTGAACGATCGTGCTGCGGGGTGCTACGAGCCAGTGAAAGCGCTCTCTGTGGGGAAGTTGACCGATCGCGCCAGATTCCTTGCCGCCTGCACAAATGATGGGAATGACTGCTAGGTGATTGCGAATCATTTCCAGATCCAACGTTGAGTCGATCGCCATCAAGCGCTGTTCATCAATTTCAATACGGGCTTCGAGGAATTTTTTCGTACCGCAGGAAACGATCGCCCCCACGTTGATAAACTCCTCGCGCTCGACTTTGGGAACGACACGGATAATGGCGTAATCATAAAGAAATCGATCTGGCACTAATCGCTTCCTCCAAAAAAATATGTGGTGATTCTAGCCGATTTAGCAGGTACTCGATATAAGCATTCCGATGTTGGTTGCTATCGCTGAAAGGAGAATCTCCCACCAGCCAAGTATCAGGAATTAGTTTAACAATGTTGCGAATGATGTCCGGGGTTAGCGTTTGACTCATCTTTGAATTTGCCGCTTCCAGCGTACTGGCAAAACGCAGTAGAACGTGGTCTTTGATTGGCGGAAAACGATCGCGGCTGCGCGAGAGATAATCTTTCCAGGTGTGGTGGAAGTAGAGGGCTGCACCGTGATCGATCAGCCAAAGCCGGCGGTGCCATACCAGCATATTTGCATTGCGCGGCGTGCGATCGATGTTAGTCACAAAAGCATCGAACCAGACGATTTCTGAGGCCAAATCCGCCTCGGACTTCCCCGCTATCGGGTCAAAAGTGATCGAGCCCGGGAGATAGTCGAGGGCGAGGTTGAGGCCCGCGCTTGCTCGGATCAAGTCTTGAATTTCCGGGTCAGGCTCAGTGCGAGCCAGTTCGGGATCGAGTTCAACAAAAACGAGTTCGGGGATTGGGAGCCCGGAGGCGCGAGCAATCTCTCCCGCCACTAGCTCGGCGATCAGAGATTTGGCTCCCTGACCCGCACCGCGAAATTTGAGCACGTACATACCATCATCGTCTGCTTCGACGATCGCCGGTAGCGACCCGCCCTCGCGCAAGGGAGTGACATACCTGGTAGCAGTGACTGTTCGCAAGCTAATACTCATGCTATTTTAGATTTTCTATTTGAGATTTTAGATGCAAAATCACTGATTTTATGAGGGTTTGGAGTACGGGCTTACAGACAGTTGGATTCTTTCTTTTAACTGGGACTGATGTTAAGTAGTTTGTTTAGTAAACTGATGACCAAAAGGACACAACATTTAGTTGTGTCCCTACGGAATTTTGCCAAATCTTGCTTTGAGACAGTCATTAGTCATCAGTCATTAATCAACTAATAACTCATGACTAACCACTAATCAGTTGTACTAACGTGGTCGATTCTCTCTAATTGCCAGAGAATTTGGTTGCCTTCGCGCCGCACCCGCGAAACTACCCAATTCCGCCAAACCCAGTTGTCTCCGCGACTGGTGACAGCGCTGGCATTGACATCCATCAAATCAGCCAGTTCAGAACTGGTAATCAAGTAGCCTTTCGTCGCAACCTCGTCGGCGATGTGCAACGTTTCGATCAGATTGCGGAGGTCCTGAACCCTCACCTCGCGGGGCAAGTTCTCCAGGGTATCGGCAGTTGAATCCATCATGGTAGAGTTGGAGATCGGAAGGTCAGAAGTTATGACATAGGATTCTATCGTTTTGTTACCAGTTGCGTCCGTTTCTTCCGAAACAATTGTGTTTTCCAAGTGTAGGGGCTGTGCCCCCGTGCCCGCCCCGGCCTCGTCTCCCGTTGGTTTCTGCTGTTGCAGTTCGGGAGTGAGATTGTGGGAGAAGCTGCGGGCGATTTCATCGCACCTGTCGTTGTAGAAGTCGCCGGAATGGCCTCGGACGTGTTCCCAGTTGACTTGCCGGGAATTCAGTTTGTCTAGCAGGTGCCAGAGGTCTTGGTTGACGACATCTTTGCCCGTCGAGGTTTTCCAGCCTTTGTTTTTCCACCCTTGAATCCATTTGGTGATGCCGTTTTTGACGTATTCGCTGTCGGTGTAAACGGTGACTGGTTCGGTTTGACCGGAATTGGCAAAAAATTCGAGCGCAGCGACGGCAGCCTGCATTTCCATGCGGTTGTTGGTGGTTTGAGGGTCTGCACCCCCGAGTTCGTGACAGTTGCCGTCGGCGAAGCAAACTACTGCACCCCAGCCGCCAGGGCCTGGGTTGCCGGAACAAGCACCGTCTGTGTAGAGGCTTTTGATTTTGGGAATGGTCATGAGCGAATTAATTTGTTATTTAGAGGTAAGTTGTTTGCAAGTGCGATAATTAAGGCAATTGAGATAGTTTTACTTGCTGCTATGAAAAATGCCAACTTAAAGATTAAAAAGGTCGGGCTATTTATTTGTCCTTTTTCTTTGTTAATTTTTAATACTTTCGCGCAAGCACAGCCTATAGTGCCTGCTGCTGACGGTACGGGTACTGTTGTCACCCCCAGCGGCAACCGTTATGATATCAACGGCGGCAGTTTGTCGGGAGACGGCGCGAATCTTTTTCACAGTTTTGGGCAGTTCGGCTTGAATGAAGGTCAAATTGCTAATTTTCTGACTAATTCGGCTATTCAAAATATATTAGCTCGAATTGCTGGCGGCGACGCTTCGCTAATTAATGGTTTAATTACTGTCACGGGCGGCAATTCTAATCTTTTTCTAATTAATCCTGCGGGGATTGTGTTTGGCCCGAACGCGAGTTTGAATGTGCCGGCGGCTTTTACTGCGACTACGGCGAATGGTGTCGGTTTTGGTTCTAATTGGTTTAATGCTGCGGGTACAAATAATTTTAGCGCCTTGGTTGGTACACCAAATGCTTTTTATTTTGGTGCGGCCGGGCCGGGAAGTATTGTTAATGCTGGCAATTTGGCTGTGACTCCGGGGCAAAACTTGGCTTTGCTGGCTGGTACGGTTGTTAGTACGGGACAGTTGTCAGCGCCGGGCGGGCAAATTACTGTTGCTGCGGTTCCGGGAGCTCAGGTTTTGCGCATTAGTCAACCGGGGCATTTGTTGAGTTTGGAAATAGCAACGGGCGGAAATTTTGGTAATTCTCAACAGACTTTGAATCCTGTTTCTTTGCCGCAGTTGCTGACAGGTACTGGGCAAAATCAGGCGGCGGGTGTTGCGGTTGCGGATGACGGTTCTGTGCGGCTTGTGGGTTCTGGTTTGCAGGTTAATTCTGGGGATGTGGCGATTGCTGCTAATGTGTCTGGGCTGCCACAGTTGAATGCGGGAAGTGCGAATTTATGGGCTGCGGAAAATCTCACGTTAGCGGGCGCTAGGCTGCAAACTACGGGGGATTTGAGTTTGCTGGGTGGGGATGCGGTGCGGGTCAGGGACAGCGCCCAGAATCCTTTTTTGGCGCAGGCTGGGGGCAATTTATACATTCAGGGATCTCGCACGATCGACATTCTCACTCAAAACGCGATCGGCGGCTTATCTCTTCCCCCGCAATTCCAAAGCGGTGGCAATTTGAGTTTGGTTAGCAACGGCGTTATTTCGGGGGATTCTCACTTTGTTTCGGGTGGCAATTTTGTGATTCGCAATTTGTCGGGAATGCCGGGAAACTTGGTCAGTTTATTTGACCCGATTATCAGTTCTGAAGGAGATGTTTTCTTTGGAGATTATACTGGTGTTTCGCTGAAAGTCGAGGCGAAGGGGAGCATTGTTGTCGAGGATATTACAATTACCGGCCCCGATATTGCATTGGGTAGGGAAAATGGGAATCCCGACGATCCAGATGTTGCTATTTTAAGCAGCAGTCCGGCCTTAATTCTGCGGGCTGGAGTGGCAAATCTGCTAAATCCTCCTACTAACAGTTTAGATGAAGATTCGATATTTACAAGCCCACTTTTATCGAGCAATTTGATTTCAGTTGAAAATATTTCAGCCGGTGGGCCTGTAATTTTGTCAGCGCCGGGAAGTATCGCCACTAGAGATATTAATGGCGGTCAAATTAATATCGAAAGCAGGGAAGCCGGAGTGCTAGCTGGGGGCAGATTAACGTCTAGTTCGACAATTAATATTCAAGCTAATGACAATATTATATTGACAAGTGACATTTCACGTGCTGATATCAACGGCAGTATTAGTCTGAATACTTTTCGGGGTAATATCGTCACAGGATCGATCGATACTGGGACTTCCGGGGCGATCGTACTCAGAGCTTTTGGCAATGTGAATTTTGGGACTTTGCAGGGATCGAATGTTGATATTACCAGTAACTCCGCGGCCTTGGGGGTTTTGACTGATGCCAATACCATTGTGCCTAATACTACACCTGTCAATATTACAGCAACTGAGAATATCAATTTGACAGCTTTTAGGGACTTAACGGTCGGCAATCTCACCGCTGCGACTGTCAATGCTAGCAGCAGTACGGGGAGTGTCGCTACGGGGGCAATCGCTACTTCTGGAGATGTGAGAATTGTAGCAGGACAGCAAATCAATACAGGGATAATAACTGTTAATCCTGTCGCCACAAATCCAGTTAATCCCATTATCCCTACAGTCAATCTGGACGCCCTAACTAATATTAGCGTTGATTCCATCAATGCTCCGGCGGCTAGGATTGCTTTGAGAGCAACCAGCAACTTAAATGCAGGGAGTTTGCTGGGGGGATCAGTCGATATCAATAGCGAGCGGGGAAATATTGCTATCGGTAATACTACATCTCTTGGGAATATTAATATAATAGGTTCGGAAAATGTAAGTTCGGGGGATTTGCTGGGAACAAAAGTTAATGTAAATAGCACTTCGGGAATTATTGAGAGTGGACGCGCCACAGCAACAGAAAATACTGTCAATTTAATAGCGCCGCTTGATGTGAATTCAGGAGATTTACGGGGAGTTGGAGTTAATGTAACTAGCAATACGGGAAGTATTAATATTGGCAATACCGACGCCACAACAGGAAATGTAAGTTTGACAACTTCTGGCAATGTAAATTCAAGAAATTTGCGGGGAGTTGGAGTTAATGTAACTAGCAATACGGGAAGTATTGATATTGGCAATACAGACGCTACAACAGGAAATGTCAATTTAATAGCGCCGCTAGATGTGAATTCACGAGATTTGCAGGGAGTTGCAGTTGATGTCACTAGCAGCAGGGGAACTGTTAGCACTGGCAATATAGATGCTTCAGGAATAGTGAGGATTTTAGCCGGAAACGAAATCAGAATTGAGCGAATAAATGTTAATTCGATTGGGTTCGATCGAACTCCGACAGTCACTCTTAATGCCCAAAATGATATCAGTGTTTCATCCATAAATGCTCCGGGCGGTAACGTTAATATAGAAACTCCCAATTTTGTTCGAGTAACTGATACTTTCAACAACCAAAACGGCACTCCAGTTAGCATCTCGACTGTTAGGGGCGATCGGGCCGGATCGGTTGCGATTCGCCACGGCGGCGGCGATAGGAACCCGCCGATACCTTTTGTGGAAGGAGATGCGAGAATTAACGGTAGTGCTGCGCCGATCGATGGCGCTGTCAATATTATTCCGCCAACTCCAACCCCAACTCCAACTCCAACTCCAACTCCAACTCCAACTCCAACTCCAACCCCAACTCCAACCCCAACCCCAACCCCAACCCCAACTCCAACCCCAACCCCAACCCCAACCCCAACCCCAACCCCAACCCCAACCCCAACCCCAACCCCAACCCCAACCCCAACTCCTTCACCAAATCCAACCCCAACTCCTTCACCAAATCCAACTCCTTCACCAAATCCAACTCCTTCACCATCGCCAACGGATAGATTCCCATTAGATAGAGGGAGAGCACTTTTTCCAGATCGCAACCAACCCTTTAGTCGCGAACAGCGGCAGAACCAAAACAGAATATCGCGAGATATAGGAAAACCCGGAGAAAGGATGCCGCCCGAAAGAATGCACTCTCCCAGAGAACTGAGAAATTTCATCAATTCAAATATCAGAGATTCAGTTATTCAGTCAGCATTTCGCGGCGATATCGGCCGGAATTTGGAAACCGGCAAAATATCGGAAGCTTTGTCTCTGCTGGACAAATCTTTCAGCCAAGAATTCGGAGAATATTTAGGCATCAACATCAGCGACGAGTT
Organism: Microcoleus sp. K5-D4; assembly: GCF_036704575.1. Lineage (NCBI taxonomy): Bacteria > Bacillati > Cyanobacteriota > Cyanophyceae > Oscillatoriales > Microcoleaceae > Microcoleus > Microcoleus sp. K5-D4. Next base: position 1,239 of record NZ_JAUBSD010000134.1, on the reverse strand, counting down.
GGTATCCCCAGAGGAAATTAAAAAAAAGTTAGCATCCGTGGGTGAACAAACCGGCACAAAACCCAGCTTAATTTATCTGTTCTCGCAGCGGGAAAAATTAAACTTAGTGTTAATAAATTCTTGCGGTGAAGCGGTGCACAAAAGCGTGCCGTCAGCGAACCGGGAAGAACTGCTGAAAGTTGTAAATGAGTTCAGAGGTGAGATTACCAAACCGGGGGTGCGGGCTACTACGAGTTATCTACCATCTTCGCAACAGCTTTATAAGTGGATGATTGCGCCTTTAGAGGACAGTTTGAAAAACTGCGAAACGGATACTATTTCCTTTGTTGTCGATCGAGGTTTGAGAGGTATGCCCTTTGCTGCTTTGCACGACGGACAGCAATTTTTGGTGGAAAAGTACAATCTCAGCCTGATGCCCAGCATTAATTTAACAGATACTCGCTACGTCGATCTCAGAAATTCTCAAGTTTTAGCAATGGGGGCCTCGGAATTTTCGGAGTTGAATCCTTTGCCGGCAGTTCCTGCTGAAATAGCCGCTATTTCTAGAGAGTGGCCGGGAGTTAGTTTTCTAAATGAGGGTTTCACTTTGGATAATTTGAAGCGACAGCATCAAAGCCGACCTTTTGGGGTTATTCACTTAGCTACTCATGGCGAATTTCGACCTGGAACACCCAATAATTCTTTTATTCAGTTGTGGAATAGTCGGCTGCGACTGGATCAATTGCGGGATTTGAGATTGAATGATCCCCAGGTGAATATGTTAGTTTTAAGTGCTTGTCGGACTGCGGTGGGAGATGCACAAGCGGAGTTGGGTTTTGGGGGGTTGGCGCTGCAAGCGGGAGTGCAAACGGCTTTGGGAAGTTTATGGTACGTGAGTGATGAAGGTACTTTGGGATTGATGAGTGAGTTTTACCAGCAGTTGAAGACGGCGCGAATTAAGGGGGCGGCGCTGCGACAAGCGCAAATTGCGATGTTGCGGGGAGATGTGCGTTTGGAGGGCGGCAGATTGCGGGGTTTGAGTCGGGGTGAGGGAGTGGAGTTGCCGGCTTCGCTGCAAGGGTTTGCGGATTTGAAGTTGTCGCATCCTTATTATTGGTCGGCTTTTGTGATGATTGGGAGTCCTTGGTGATTGGTGATTAAGCTGTTGTGCCTTTAAATAGGGTATAGCAATCCTAAATGAATTGTGAAAAGGCATCAAATCTTTTCAAGTTAGGAAAATTGAAAAGATTATATTTAGCA
>NZ_JAUBSD010000133.1:0-12281 GCF_036704575.1 Microcoleus sp. K5-D4 | reverse complement strand
GATCGCCTGCTTGGTGTAACGATCAACTGACTGACGTAGCGATCTATCGCCTGACTCTTTTAAGATACAAGGGGCGGCTTTTACCAATAATTTCAGCCTAAGACCAATAATCTCGTAAACCCGCCCTCACCAAACTCAATATCAATCTTGGACGGTGTGGCCCGTAGCAACAACCGCCTGTGTAATAGACTCTTCAGAAGCTTGAGCTTCTACTGTAACAGTCTTAGCTGCGACATCCACATTGACAGTAGCATCGGAGTCAACTGTTTTGATGGCTTTGGTAATTGTATCAGCGCAGCCAGAACAGACGATCGAGGGAACGTTAAGTAGTATTGCCATAATTAAGCAAAATTTCGTAGATGACAGTATTATTTTTTATTTTAATCTAAATTCGTGAAACACGCGCTTTCCCGGATTTCGGCAGGGGTTTAAACCCCTGCCTCAAAGCTCAATTCGGTTAAAACCGACTGTAGAGTTTGACCTTAAAAGTTATAGATTATTTCTTACCCATATCACTTCAAACTTAATACCTCTGAAGGCACATTACTCTCGGGTATGCGGCGCCCAACGGCGGCGGCTACAGGCCGCAAACTCGCAACTAAATCTACCATATCTGGTAAAGAAAGAGCTTGCCGCGCGTCAGAAACCGATTTTTCTGGTTGCGGGTGACACTCAATAATTAATCCGTCTGCACCGCAAGCAACCGCTGCTTTGGCTAGTGGCGCGACTAATTCTCGCTTGCCGACGGCGTGAGAAGGGTCTACTATTACTGGCAAATGAGTTAACTGTTTCAGCGCTACGACTGCACCTAAATCTAATACGTTTCGGGTGTAATTGTCGAAGCTGCGAATGCCTCTTTCGCAGAGAACTACATGAGGATTTCCGTGGCTGAGAATGTATTCGGCGGCCATCACAAATTCTTCGATTGTGGCTGATAAGCCGCGTTTTAGTAAGACTGGTTTTCCGGCTTGACCGATCGCCTTTAGTAACTCGAAGTTTTGCATATTCCGACTGCCTAATTGCAGCATATCAGCATAGGTGACAACAGGATCGATTTGGGCGATCGACATTACCTCTGTCACGACGGGCAAACTGTAACGCCGGCTGACATCAGCTAAAATTTCCAGTCCCTCAATTCCCATCCCTTGGAAAGCATAGGGAGATGTGCGGGGTTTGTAGACTCCGCCTCGCAAAGCTTGCACGGAGGCGGCGGATAGTTGGCGGGCGACTGTTTCCATTTGTGCAGGACTTTCGACGGTACAGGGGCCGCCGATGATTAATAATTCTTGGCCGCCGACTGAGACTGTTTCTGAGAGTTTGACGATTGTTTGGTGTTCGGGATGAGATTTGGTTACCAGTTTGGCTTCTAACATGAGGGAATTCTCCTGGAAATTTAAGTGGGTGGTTGACAACAAAAAACCCGGCACTTTTAAGAGTTCCGGGTTGGTGCGAAAAGACAGCGCGACAATTTACCCAGAACTTTTGTTGGGCCAAAAATAAAAGCTGTAGTACCAGTTACTGAATAATGTCATTGCTGTTTTCGCTTGTAGTCGATTGGTTGTTGGGAAAAGAAGTAGAAAAAACAAAACCGCAGGTGTTAATCTGCGGTTCGCCCGGATGTTCACAGTGAATTACCAATTCACTCCGGGCGAACTTGGCTGTACCAAAAATAAAAATAGCTGTTGGCTGTGAACATAGCTGAAGTGCTGCGATTTGTGGATTAAACACAATACTATTGCACAAGCTAGCACAGGGAGACTGGGATGTCAAGCATTGCTTGTCAAATGTAGGAAAAGGGCAAGACCCATTGGTGTCATCGTCTTAAGCCGACTATCTGCGAGTCCGCGAGTCCGCCAGGGAATTCAACCCCTGCCGGACTATGGATTTTACCCTAAGTTGAAACCAATGGGCTTTGCGGTTTCCCTACTATGATGTTAATCCCAGCCGAAGTCTCGATCGCACAATTCGGCTAGTCTTTGGTTGTGCGATCGAAAATATGCTCTCAATTGCTCGTATACTGTCTCGCTGATGGGGGGATATTGGGTGGCGTTGTATTTTTCGTAGGTTTGTAGTTGGTGCGGCGGCAATTCTAGAAATTCTAAGACGCTGTTGTATGTGCTGAAGGGATTGGTATACAAGTCTTCGCTTTTGAGGATTAAAAGTTGTGATTTGGGAAAAAGTTTCATCCAGGCTGGGAGTTGATCCGCGTAAATGCCGCGCGTTAGATAACTGTGGTGTTGGTGTTCGTAACTGTAGTAGTTTGGGTTGGCTATGAGTTTTTCTATTTCGCCTTTGAGTCTTTCAGGTTCGGAGGCGATCGCACTTTCTAATGATAGGGATTCGTAGCCTATTTTGATATAGTAATAATAGTGGGATATTGCGCGTTCTACTGGGTTTCTCAGCAGGGCGATTATTTTAACTTTGGGAAATAAATCGTGGATTCGTTGCGGTACTTGGGGGTGACAGATGTAGTAGGGGCTGGCTTCTCCGGTTAGTAGATTTTCGCCTGTTTGGGGCTGGGGAAATTGGGCATAGTACCAGTCGGGGCTTTTGTCGAAGTTGAAGTCGAAGTAATGGATTTCTTTTTGGGCAGCGGGGGCGATTTGGGGATGTTGGATTAAGTAATTGTACAGAGAGGTTGTGCCGCCTTTTTGGGCGCCGATGATGATAAAGTCGGGGGCTTTGGGAGTTTGTTTCATGGGTGGCGGTGGTAGGTTTATATTTGGCAATTGTACTGACAGTGCGCCGGGGGTCAAATGGAAATTCGATCGCACTTTGACGCATGGCGGAAATTCGATCGCACTTTGACGCATTACGGAAATTCGATCGCCCAATTTAGATTTGATCCCGCTGACAGGCATAACCACTCGATCGGCCGCTCGTGATTGTGGATTCCGGTGGTTGAAAGCGCTAGCAACGCGAACACACCAACAAAGCCCGCCAGACAAGGACTGGGAAATACATCGGATACGATCCCGATCACTGTTTTTGGGTGATCGAATTCACTCTCGCTCTGGCGACTGACATTTCAATTTAACTAGATTAGAGTGGAGTTAGGAATATCTAATTCGTGCGGGGCAAATCTTTCGCGGAAAAATATACTATCGGCGGCGATTTTGGTTGCGGGTTTGTGGGTTTTATTTTTCAGCCCAAGTACAAATTTAAATTTGTGCAAGAGGCTGATATGCAAGTTGCAAAAAATGGGAACAATAAAGATGGGATTGTACTGTCGAGCAGTAACTACCAGCAATACCATCTCTGAAATTATTCAGGAAGGCGTCAATGTTTAAGAGCAAATTATCCAAAGTTATCGTATCCCTGCTGCGGCGGATTGCTGGTGTTACCAGATCCGGGGCCAAGCGGCTGATGAGAGCAATGCTGCAAACCCTGATGGCTATGGGCCGGAGGGCGAGACTGCCGGTGGCGGGGTTTGTGCTGCCGACGGTGACGATGGTGTTGCTGGTAGTGATATTGTTGACTGTGGCGATTACGCTGCGATCGTTTGATCGGGCGAATACGGCGCGTAACGTGCGTGTGAGCCAGCAGGTGCTGGCGGCTGCGACTCCCGCGCTCGATCGGGCAAAAGCGAAAATTGAATATATGCTGCGGGAAGACCCGCAAAGACCAACAGCGACTCCATCCGATGCAGAAATGTACCGGATTATGTCTTCATATCCCGCCAACCCAACTGCTGCCGACCCAGACTATTATACGTTCGCGGGTGAGGAACGCCTGGTACTCAGAGCCGATCTAAATAACAGCGGCCTTCCCGACCCTGCTCACGACCCAAAAGGCTCGCTTTTTAGCGCGCCCGGAGTAGAAAATGAAGCGCTAAATACTGCCTGGAGATATCCCGTCGATACCAATAACGACGGTATATTTGACACTTTTACTCTTTACGGAATCTACTTTCGTACCCCAAAAAGTACAAGAACCAGAAGGGAACTGGACGCCAGAACGCCGCCCATGCGGACAGGAACCATCAACCCAGCCTGTGCTCAAGGAGATGGTACGGTTGCAAGTTTGGTAGGGGACTCGGGTTGGGAAAGACTAAATGGCAGGTTCCAGAAAAGTTTCTTTGTATACACGGTTAACGTACCGATTACCCAGACGGAAGCTGGCACCTTGGGTGCCCAGTATCAAGCTTTCGCTGGAACCCCCAGCATATCGGCTCTCGAATACCAGCAAGACCAAAGCCGCATTCCCCTCAGCAACAATGCGGTTGTATATGAAGACGACTTAGAGATATCGCCTGGGCCTGCGTTGAATCTAAACGGGCGGATATTGACAAATAGTAATTTTTTGGTTACCGGCTTAAATGCACCAAATACCGTGCAACTATATCAAGTCAGTAGCAAGCAATCTTGTTTTTACGATCAAGAAAATAGCAGAATAATCGTAGGCGGTAATGTTGTTAACGGGTGGTCGGGTAACAATGCAGGGATAAATGCCGTGGGAGTACATCTTTTCAAAAGCCAGGCCGATCCAAACCAACCCAATACAAATGCGCCAACAATTAACAACGCCCCCAATCAATCTGTAAATGAAAACAGCCTTCAGGTACTGTACAATAACAACGCTTACTCCGAGCGGTTAGCTGCCCTAGTAGCCGGTCAAATGCAAGCAGATCTAACAGGTACTAACGACCCGGATTCTGTTCAACAAGCACAGCAGGCCCCCAAGAGTCAGAGTCGCGCTCAAGCATTACAAGATTATTTTAAAGAACGGCTGCGGAAAGTTACTTTTGCAGAAGCACCCCTCGCCAGCGCGGTCAACGGAAAGTATTTAGATCCGAATGTACCGAACACTTCCTACATAATTCAAGACGCAGGTAACAACAGTCTCAGACCCGCAAATAATACTTGGAGCCTTCCTACTAATGGAACTGCGACAGTAGGCGCTATCGCGGGATCGACGGGACTCAATATTAGACCCGCTCAGCTACCAGCCGAAGACCCCGAGCAGTTAAAACTTGCTGACAGCGAAAATTTCTTGGGCAATCGAGTCACGGTAGGCAACAACTTGCCAGCACAGCGGTGGGACACAACCACCAACCGTTTTCTCGGCGCTAATGTCCCGCAGCAAGTAGACGGCACCACTACATGGGCAAATAACGGCCCAGTTCGCACCCGCACACCGCAAGGAACGAAACTTGCTGACGTGGGAGCAACAGACCGCGGCAACGGTGTCGGCGAACTACCAGGCAACCCAAACTCTTTCAGCGACGGTTTCTGGGAAAAAAGCGCCGCTGAAAGACCGAGAACTCCCCTTGACGGTGTTGGTGGTCTGCGGGTAATTACCAGTGCAGGAGTATACGATCGCACTAATTCCTTCCTACCGCCACCTACCTGGATAGATGGTGCCGGTATATTGAGAAGGGGCCCCGCATCCATTGCTACCCCTCCCGTTGCCACCACCAATACTTACGACGACCCGGCAACTGCGGCTGTCGAACAGTACCGCGTCGTGTGGCCCGACTCGATGCCGATGTCACCGCTGGGCCCGGGTTCTCAAGTATGGAACAACGGTAATGTATCGGCAGGTCCTGTTGTTACTCCTGGAACAAATTGGGTAAACTGGAACCCTATTTGGTCGCCAGCGGTGGCAGCCCCAGCTTTGCCAGACGCCACTGCCCTGCCACCAGTAGAGCCAAATCCTAATTTTGTTGATGAAAGTGGAAACCCCGCCAATCGCAAATTTGCCAAAGGCGACTTGCGGATGCGGGCAACCGCAGTCTATCAGTACGCAAACGGCTTCGACCCAGTAGCACTAGCAGCAGCACCAGGAACTCAACCAACTCAAACCCCCTTGGCCTGTGTCAGCAGCTACTACGACCCTAGCAATGCTTCCACAGCCAGAAACATCTTGACGGGAGCGCTGCCGGATGTCAGCGGAGAGGGACAGTTCGCACCAGATCTCACAATACCCCAACCAGTTACCGCAGTACGGGGAACACGGCAGCTTTTTATCGGCTCTAACAACGGCCTCACCTACGGCCCCCCGAGATTGCAGTCGGCGGTTCCCGCTTCAATCCTGAACCCCGCTACAGGCTTGCTGGGCGGTGGAGACGCAATTTTGGAGGCCCAGGCAAACATGGTTTTTCCAGACGGTAGGTTTGCCAACGGGCCGTTGAGAACCGCCCTCCAAGTCCAGCCGCCAACCGCTCGCACGCTAGCACAACAAGCAGCTATTGACTCCACTAATTGTGCCCTACAAATACTTGACGGCTCGATCCTTCGTGCTCCTGGAGTGATTCCTGACGGGGCAATTCAAGAAGTAGCATTTTTGAACGGCAGAGAAGTCAAGGCGGTCGATCGCGATAACCCGAACACGATCGTCAACGAAACCTTTACTCTCAGCAGTCCCCTTCCTCAGCCTGTCAACGCCCAAGCAGCACAATTAACAGGCAATTACAACCAACCCCTAGAAGAACGACAACCCCTAGAAATTCGCGCCACTCAGCTTGACTTAAATCAACTTAGAAGGTCGCCCGCTCCAACAATTGCTAGTGGGCCAACCCCTGAATTTTTGCTGCCAAACAGCGGGATTATTTATGCTAGCCGGGATGACGCGCTGCCCGATCGCAGCTCTCGATCGAACAATCCAGTGACGGACAAAACACTCAGTCCTACAGACAACCTACTAGATCCAACCCGCAAACCTAACGGCATTGTCCTGATTAACGGTCAGGTGCTCTTTCGCGGTGGCGCCAACCCCACACAACCAGCGAATATAAATGCTGTAGTCCAAGAAAAAGGGCTGACCCTGGTATCGAATTTGCCGGCTTACATCAAAGGAAACTTTAACCTTCACGGCAACATCCCACCCGCTGCTCCGGGTGCTGCACCCGCTTTGGCGCCAGTGGAAGAGTTTACCCAGGTTGTGACAAACCCAACTTGGGCAAATTTTTACACCCGCACCCAGCTTAACTCTAACTTTGCCTGCCGTGCGGGCGATCCGAGGCTCCCGAACTGTACCGTGGGAGACTTTTGGAGACCGACAAATGTGCTAGCAGATGCAGTCACTCTCCTATCGCAAAATTACCGTTTTGGCTTCCGCAATGAGGGAGATTTTGACCTGAGAAATAATGCGGGCGCTGCTGCGGTATTGCCTCGCAGACAGCAAGGATTTTATAACAACAACTTTGTGACTAACGGACTTTCCAGCGGGGCGTTTTTAGCCAACGGAAATTTAGCTAGCCCAGGTGCGGCAGGGGTGCTGACAGACGCTACCTACGCGGCTCAAGCGAATCTAGCAGCTCTCCCACTTTCGAGTTCGTATTTCAACAACTTTGTCACCCCCGTCCAGCGGCGGTCAAATTTCCCAGAGTATGTAATGGAAGTTTGCACAAAACTGCCAGTTTCCCAGTGTACGGATGCGGACTGGTCTGTCGATCCGCTAACAACTGCAGCAGCAGGACCACGCGCGGCGGCAACAATCGCTGCGAATACGCCTTATGTGCGACCTAGTGATAACCTTGCTACTCCCTCTTTTCAAGCTGGATCGACGGTCGATCCCCCATTGCCACAATTGCAGCGATTCCCCCGTCGCGTAGCTTTTAACAGAGGTGTTAACCCACCACAGCCTGTGGCGATTACTGGTACACCTACAGCAGGAATTATCACACCAGGTGGTATCGGCCGTTTAAGAAATAACTCTCTGTGGTTTGCAGAGAATAATGGGGGTAATAATGCAATTTACAACCAGCCCAATCGTCTGTATCTGGTCAACATCGACGGTCTCCCGATCGGCAATAGAGACGGTAGCAGAGTACCTCTACCAACCTTCAACTCAGCAAGCACACCTATATTACCAAACGCAATACCCCCAGCGCCGTACAACGGGTCACAGCCGCTATTGATGCCATTTCCGCAGATACTGGGTGCAACAGCAGCACCTAATGGTGTGCAAGAAGGTACCAATGCTGCACAAAGCACAGGGTGGGTTTCCCACGCTCCTGCGGCTGGTACTACTTTCAATCTGATCGTTGGAGCGGGCGACACTCCTTCCAGGGCGCTAAACAATGCCTCGGGTGACTTTAACGGCGGTTTGCAAAACTTGCCCCGATTCTTAGAGGTTTGGAGTGGTATCACTCCAAACGCTGCTGCGACTACTAACATCCGAGGGTCTTTCTTCCAGCAAAACCGCAGCGCCTTTAGTACCGCACCCTATCAGCCAATTCTCCCCGCAGTATCTCCCGTCGCTCCCCACACAAGTCTATTCGCCCTATCATCTACTCCAGCGGCAGCGCCTACTCGTCTTGCAACTGCTACGCCAAATAATAATCCGGCCCTGTCACTAACTTTATACAACATACAAGGTCAGCGAATTCCATACTTCACCCCGCCAACCCGGAACTGGGGTTTTGACGTGGGCCTGCTATCTCAGCCACCTGACTTGTTTACTCAAAAGTTCACGACTCCTTCGACAAAGACTCAGCCTGCTGAGTATTTCCGGGAGGTAGGTCGCAATGACCCGTGGGTAACAACTTTGATGTGCGGCACTGTGGCTCCCGGTCAGCCGAATGCCAATCAAAATGCCACTTCCATTCGCAGTGGCTGCCCGACTTAACCCTCTAACTTTCTGCCGCGCAATTACGGGAGTCCTATTTATGACTAAGCGACAACAACAGCAAAATTTATCCCAGTCACGAGATGGTGGCTACACGATTATTGAGTCATTGGTAGCGATGATTGTAGTTTCGGTGCTGATGATTGCGATCGCCCCTGTGATGGCTTTCTCAGTAGCGACTCGCGTACAAGCGCGGCGGATGGAACTGGCCACCCAGGCGGCTACAGCTTACATCAACGCTCTGAGAGTGGGGGCGATTAAACCTCCAACTAATCCACAACCTACGATCGGTTTTCCTGCCCGAGATACGTCTGTTGGTACTGCTCCTGCTCCTGCCCCTGCTTCTACAAACCCTCAGAGTAATTTGTACTGCGTTAACTTGGATGAAACCGCAGGTTGTGCTGGCAGCAAAGAGTTTTTTGTTCAAGGTGTTTGGCGAAATCCAGCTAATACAACCACTGATCCGACACCAACAGGCTATGAGCTGACTGTGCGGGTTTACCGCGCGGATGGGTTTACCGGCTCTACCATGAAAACGGAACAGCAATCAGTCGCTAATTCCGGTCTGGGCAATCCTCAAGCGCCCTTGGTGGTAATGAAAACACAAATTCCCCCTACTACAGAAGGAGGTGCGTCCGCGCGTCAATCATTATGTTCTCGGCTTAACCCTAATGGAGCTATTAACCCCTCTGTTTGCCGATAATCAAAGCCCTCTTATCAAATCATCATCTCTCGCACCATTTGGCAAAGGAAGAAGTCAAAATGCAAACTTTACTCAGGTTGCTTCTAAAATGTCAGCACCGGCGAAACCGCTCTGGCCCAACTCAAACAGACAAGGGCATGACTCTGGTCGAGCTCTTAGTCGGAGCAATTATGGCATTTTTAATCATTACGCCGATGCTCGGTTTTGTAGTCGATATGCTGAATACTGACAGGAGGGAACAAGTAAAGTCAAACACCGAGCAAGACGTTCAGGCGGCACTTGATTTCATAGCCCAAGATTTGAGCCAAGCTATTTATATTTACGATAATAGGGCTATCAATGGGCCTCCCGGCCCCAACGAACAGCTTGTTGGACCCCAGCTTCCTCCAAATGCAAATGGAACACCAATTCTGGTATTTTGGAAGCGCAAGCAGATTAACGATGCTGTGTCTGTCGATACGAATCCAAATACTCGGGTACTGCCAAACAATTGCACCCAAAATACTTGCAATGATACGTACACTCGCTCCTTAGTTGCTTACTACCAGGTTAGAGAAAACAATCCTAATTCTATTTGGTGTCAACCAGCAGGAGGCCCTTGTCCCACACGCATTGAGCGCTATGAAATTAGCGAGGGCATCATGGAAAACCCAGCAGCAACGACTGCCGCAACTCGTTACTTTGACAATGCTGAGGCAAAAGATGGTCAAAGACATAGTGCAGCTTTTAATTTAGACTTTGACTGGAACAAGCCAACCGAGAACGTGACAAATCCAGCAGGATTTACAGATGCAAGTTTTACGGGGTCAAACCCTCAAGTGCTAGTTAATTATATAGACCAAAGTCCATTAGTAACAGCACCTCCAAACGACGAGTGCCAACGAGCTCTAGGCAATCCCAGAGCCCAAGTACCAGGGACAACGGGAACATCCCCAGTCTTAGACACAACTTTAAAAATATCCAACCCAGACAATACAAATAGCTTTTACGCTTGTGTTGATACATCTAAAAACATAGCTAGAGTTACCATCAGAGGAAATAGCCTGCGTCGCCTTCAAGCCAACGATACTGCTTACAACCCCAACAAATCGGCATATTTCCCCACAGCAAGCGTGCAAGTACAAGGTCTAGGCGCGCGAGGACAATAACTTATGTCTGAAACAGATTTCCGACTCGCGCCACTAGCAGATAAAACAGGAGAGTAAAATGAAAACCCCAATATTATTAAAAGTTTTGCAGATTTCTGCAACAAAAGCAAATCCTAATTACAAAAATACTGCATCCCAAAAGGGCGATCAGGGATTCACCCTTCTAGAAGTGCTGGTGATAGCGTTAATCATTGGTATATTAAGTTCGATCGCCGCTCCAAGCTGGGAGGCATTCATCAACAGACAAAGAGTTCGCACTGTGAACGATCGAGTTTTCCAATCATTACGACTTGCACAAAGCGAAGCAAAGCGAACTAAGAGCAGTGTCACAGTTACATTTGATACAACAACGGTCGATCCGCCAACAGTTACGTTTCTCCCGCCACTAGCTACGGGTGGTAGTACGCAGACGTTAGATGGTGGAGGCGAAATCAAGCCCGGTACTATTGCACTTACCGTTAATACACCTGCTGCTCCTACCACGCCTCCCAACTCGATCGTTTTTGATTACCAAGGCAATCTCACGGCAGGTATAACTCCATTTGTAGTCTCAGTTGCTCCTGTTGGCGGCGGTACAAAGCAGTGCGTAATTGTTGCAACTCTCCTAGGAGGAATGAGGACTGATGAAGGGACATTCAATCCTTCAACAGGACAGGGTTGCCCGTAGCCCCGCAGATATTTTTTAATCTCTAACAACAATTCCGAATAAGTGCAGAATTGCTAAAATCTATTAACTTAAATTATTTTATATTTCAAATCTAATGAAAACTGTCAAAATAGGCAGCTAAAACTAAAACAAATAATCATCCAGCCAGGAAACCAACTATTACTCAAAGATATAAGCTGGCCGATGTTTGAAACCCTACTAACAGAATTAGGATAAAGTCGCGCATCCCGACTTTCATACAGCAAAAGAAGATTAGAAATCATGGTTCCGCTAATGCAACACGAAATTACAAAAGTCCTGATAACTGCTTAACTAACCAAGCGATCGCCCCTTCAACATCCGCCACCTGCTCAACATCGCCAATCGGCGGCCGCTGCACCATCACCACCGGAATTCCCAGTTCCCTAGCCGCAACAATTTTCGCATAAGTAGCACCGCCCCCGCTGTTTTTACTAACAATTGTATCAATCTGATATTCTAATAGTAATTGACGCTCATCTTCCAAAGAAAAAGGCCCCCTTGCTAATAACAATTTACCATTAGGAATAGGAGTATTGAGTGCCGGAGGATCGATCGCCCGCATCAAAAACCAAATAGCATCCAAACCCGCAAAAGCAGCCAATTCCTGCCTACCAATCGTGAGAAACACCCGCTGAGACTGCCCTAATAAAGCCTTTGCAGCCTCCGAGTGGCCCGCAACCTCAATCCAGCGATCGCCCTCCACCCTCTCCCAAGCTGGACGCACCAGCATCAAATAGGGCACATTACATTTAGCAGCAGCAACAGCAGCATTGGCAGAAATCTGAGCCGCAAACGGATGAGTAGCATCGATTAAGAAGTCGATCGGGCGATCGAGCAAAAACGCCGCCAGCCCAGCCGCCCCACCAAACCCCCCAATTCGCACCGTACCCGTTTTTGGGGTAAAAGGCTGTTGAGTGCGTCCTGCTAGCGAAGATACCACCTCAATTTCAGCAATTTGAGACGCTCTTACCGCCAATTCAGCAGCATCCCCCGTCCCGCCCAAAATTAGCAAGCGTTTTTTCACCAAATTATCCCTAATACCAATTTAATGTGAAGTTGCACATATCTCGATCCCCCTAAATCCCCCTTAAGAAGGGCAGGGTAAGAGCATCTCAATTAGGCTTGACACAAGGACTCAGAAGAATCTAATGTAGGGTCAATAAAACAAGAA
>NZ_JAUBSD010000132.1:0-12633 GCF_036704575.1 Microcoleus sp. K5-D4 | reverse complement strand
CGTCATTGGTTTTCTCACCGGATGGTCTTGGATTTTACATTCTTTATCTCTATCACATCTTTAAAAAAATGGTATAAAAAGGTCTGATACCCACAGTTGCGGGCGATGTTCTCCGAGAACTTCACTAATTACTCCAGCCCCTCGACTGGGACGGATGACATGCAGGCAAATATCTTGGTTATGAAACACCCATTCCCATTGGTTTTGTCCGTTCACTCTGGCACTGGTTTCATCGCTTGCAAATTAATTTTACCTGCCGCAAACGTTGCAGTATTTGATTTACAAAGGTCATCTAAACTGGTTTTGACGGTACTTAAGAGGTTGGCGATCGCTCCTTCGGATATCTTGAGTCCAAAAACTTCCGCCAAGATTCCCGACAGCCGTTCGTAGCCGATCGCATGAGTGTAGCGCAGATATGTAACCAAGCTTTGAATTGAGCTGCCAAATGGTGAGCCTGGTTCCATTCCAGCAGGTACCCGGGCCAGATACTCGGTTTGACAACAGAGGCAGCGACCGCCATAGAGCTCGATGCGGGTGACTATCGGACGAATTGGTGGTAGTTCAATTTTGTCATAGACCGCTTGCAATTTTTGGGACGTGGCAGTGACTGTTTCTGAACACTGGGGGCAACTTTTGATTTGAGCGACAATGATTTGGTCGGGTTCGGGATGTAGATGTCTTCCCCCTCCTGCTCTGCCGATGCTTTTTTGTCTTTTGACTCCTTCTATTTTCGATGGCTTCGGCTTGATGTTGGGCTTGAATCCTTTTGATGGTGGAGTGCTTGAATTCGAGCTGGTTTTGGCGGGAGATGAGTTGGGTTTTGATTCGTCAGTGTCTAATGCTGCCCGCAGTTTTTGGATTTCCTGCCATAGCTCTACTATCAAGGCGTTTTTGGCCTCATCCGATAGTTGTTTTAGGTCAGGGAGTTTTTTCATTCCTTTATCTAATGTTTATCTCGTTCTCTTGTCAAGGGGGTTGAGCAATTACGTGTAATCTAATCTACCAGAAAAATTGTGCGTATTCGTAATCGCTATTGGCACCTTACAGAAGATAAATTGTGCAGAATTACCGATCGACTAAAAACACAATGCCCACTTCCCCAATTTCATCGCATCTCAGGAACTCTCACAGTCTCTGTAGGAGGCATAATTGCCTCTTTAGCATTCAACTTTTGATTCAACTCCCGAATCCGGCGCGACAGCAAGCGAATAATATTCACCGCAATTCCCGGCGTTTCATCAATCGCATCGTATAGCTGCATTTGAGTCAGCATCAAACACTCCGATTGTTCGACAGTAGAAATAGAAGCCGATCGAGGTTCGGCATCAAAAAGCGACATTTCCCCGAAACAAGCCCCCGCTTTCAACTGTGCCAAATCCCGATCGCCTATATGCACCCGCACCGTTCCCGATACCAAAATATAGAGAGATCGACCTTCTTGTCCTTCCGTAAAAATCCTGTGCTTGGAAGGAAACGAAAGTTCATCCATTACCGATGCTAGACGCACGAGAAAATCATCCCGCAGTTCCTTAAAAATCGGAACCTCCCTCACAAACAATAGGCGTTCGACGCTTGTTAACATAATGAGATGCAGTGATTAATTGAAACTTAAAAACGGGAAGGAGAAGGGGAATAAAAACCGTTGACGGTTGACGGTTAACTGTTGACTGACAATCACAACTGCCAACTGACAACTGACTAATGTTACCTTTTTCCCCCAGCACCGAACTCTGCCATCATCTCTTCAACTTGAGCGGATACCAAATTATCGGGGTCATTTTGCAGCCTGGGCAACAATTCGCCCAAAGCCCGCGGCGAAGCTATTTTCAAATAGGCTAACACTGCTTCGCGGACAAAACCCGTCGGGTGCTGCAGACAGACGAGAGTTTGTTGAGCCGTAAGACTCCAGCGCGCTTCTCTCGCCAAGTGAAAGCAGCAGGCCAAGGCCCAATCCGAAAGGAAGTGGCGCAATTCTAGCAAGCGGCGCAAACGATCGCTAGGGGCTAGAGGTTTGTAAACCATCAATTCCGAGAGGTTGCTCAATTTTTCTCTTTCCGAGTGTTGATCTAACAAATTGATGAGCGATCGCTTCCTAGCTATATCCACAGTATTATCGAGAATTTCCAATCCCCTAGCAACCAAAGAAGGTTGGCCGGAAGCGATGTTGAAAGCAGCCGCTTGTACCGTTTCCAGCGGATAAAGAAACTTCATCAGCAAAAAACAGCGCTCTTTAGCATCAGCTTCCAACCCCGCCAGAGCACGCTGCAACAATTGAGCCGTATCGTTCCCAGCTTCCCGGGCGCTGTTGCCCTCTCGCTCTGAGAAATTGCCGTAGGTTGTTACCCCAGACAAATCTACCAGAGCTGCATAAATTTGACCGATAAACATTAACTCCTGTTCGATGAGAGTTTCCAAGCCGCTGCGGCCGATGCGGTCTAGAACCCCTTCTATCCCCGCTTCTGAAGGCATTTTCAAGAGGATGCGGAGAATATTGCGCCTGGTAGTTCCCCAAGCCGTCATCAAATTGCTGACCAAAATGTCGATCGCCTCCGGAGTCCCAATTTGACCCAGAGCCGTCCAAGCTTGCAACCTGACCAAATCCGACTTGTGGATATCCTCAGCCAAATACACGAGCAAAGGAATGGCGTCGTTGTGAAGTTTGACTATAGCCTGCAAAGCCGCTTCCCTAGTCGATTTGTAACCAAGTCCGCGCAGCAGCGAAGGATAATATTCTTCCGAATGAGTAGACGAAATCACGTCTAACAGAGCGCAGCGCACTCGCAGAGATTCATCTTGCAACAGATTGGGGATATGCAGCCGCAGTCCTTGCAAATAATCAGCTTCTCCCAGAGCCCGCGTCCCCATAACACGTTCCCGCTCTTGCTTGTGTGTCAGCATTTGCCGCAGCGTATTAGTAGCCTCTGCCTTTTGCTGGCGATCGCCCCTTCTCATAATTAAAGCAGCCGCCGTACCCCGCACCACCGGATCGACCGTCGGCTGCAAGTAAGGCCGCAAGCTCTCAATATTCGGTTCAGCTTCCGTCAGCCAGATGTAACGCAAAGCCAAGGCCAGCACCTCCGGCGGCAAGGATTGCTGCGAGAGTGCGCGGACAGATTCTAAATATGCGGGGTTCGGGTGTTGCAGCATCGTTTCCAAGCTCTGGCGCTGCAAACCAGGGGAGAGCGAATCCAGGAGGGGAGCCAGAACTTCTCCGACATTTTTGGGGTCAATTTGCGTCAGGAGTTCTATGCAAGAGCGCTTTTCATCTTCGCCCCCCGGCTTTTGTAGAGTTTCCACCACTGCCCGCTTGAGAGCTTTGAGGTCAACGTCTGTGACGCCCAAGCGTCCCCGCTCCGCACTTTTGACCAACAAACCCACGTATTGAGAGCGGATCAGCCATACCACAAACACCCACAACAGTGCCAATATGACGATCACGCCAATAAATATCAAGCTTTGCTGGTCGTGAAATACATTTTCGTCTTGCTGGGGGAGTATCTTGCCTGTCACCCACAGCATAATCAGGATGCCTACTCCTGTAGCTCCGCAGGACAAAGGTTCGCCCACACCGTTGACCAAAGTTTGAATTCCCGATCGAATATTGTCGGGAATCGGTTGAAATAATACCGGGCTAACAGTTTCCAAAAGCGTGTAGTGAAGCAGTTCGTCTAAAAATCTCAGCAATATTAGCCCGATAAACACAGATACTAGCTGGCCCAGAGATGCTCCTATGGTCAGCACCCCGAGTATAGCGATGCCCGCCGGCAAAATCATCGCCGTCACGAATACACCGATTCTTTCCACCAACCTGCTCGAAGCGAACCACTGAGTCGCCACTTGAAACAGACCTTGTATGCCTTCATAAATGCCCAGGAAGCTAGCGATCCAGCTAGCTCCGTCCCCCGGGTTTTGGTATTCTAACTGGCTGTAGAATTGGAAATCTACCAGCACGTAGACGACTTCTGCGAGGATGAAGAAACTGACTAGAGGTACGGCGTATTTTTGGAGCGGGCCTGTAACTTTGCGGGCGGTAAATTCTTCTTGATCGTCGTCTTCGTCGTCATCCGTCCAGTGAGCCGTTTCCGGGAATGCTTGGCTATATTTTTCCGTGAGGTAGTAGAGCAACACCGAGCCTGTCGCCACCATCAACCCCGATATGAGGGTAACGTTTTTGAGTCCGACTACGTACAGCAAAACAGGCAGAGAAAATCCACTGACTACTCCAGCTACTAAATAGCCGCTACTAACTAGCGGATAGGTGCGCTTGATTTCTCTAATATTAAACAGTTGGTTGGAGGTGATAGAAGTATTAAGATCGTTGAGGACATAGCAAGCTTCTACCCACAGCCACATCAAAAAAATAGTAATAAAAGCGATGCTGACGCCAGCTATCTTAATATTTTCGTAGCCGATGCCGAATCGAAACAAAAATAGCGGTATCGACATCATTGCCAGAACAACCACTACGGTGCGCCTTAGCGGGAGGATTTTTTGCAGCCACGAGTAGACAAATCCCAAGCCAGAACCGATAAAGGCGCTGGCTATGTAGATAAAAGGCATTTTGTCTGCACCAAATTCATCTAGAAAAAGACCTACTGTGCTGAGTTCCAGCCAGATCAGCCCGACGGAGGTTAGAGTGTATACTACGAACATCAGTATGGTTCGCTCTACTTCTTCCGATCGCAGGTTGAGCGATCGCAGCACTCCTTGTCTTACTCCCGCCGAACCGCTGATTTGAAAATTTTCCATGCAGCGTTGATTTCCCTGTGTGGTAGCTTATTCCTGACTAACTTCGGAAGTCATCAGCTATCAGTCACCAGTTTATGACTGATGACTGCTTACTAATGACTATCTATTTATACTTTCTTCGGCGATAGCAGCATCATCATACTGCGTCCTTCTTTTTTGGGGGCTTGCTGCACTTCTGCGATTTCCTGCAAATCTGTCGCCATGCGCTTAAGCAAGTCCTCTGCTAGGTTGCTGTGTTGGATTTCCCGACCTCTGAACATGATCGTGGCTTTTACTTTGTCCCCAGATTTGATAAAGCGGTCTGCTAGTTTGAGGCGCACTTGGTAGTCGTGTTCTTCAATTTTGTAGCGCATCTTCACTTCTTTAACATCGGCAGTGTGCTGCTTCCGCTTTGCTTCTCGTGCTTTCTTTTCCTGCTCGAATTTGTACTTCCCATAGTCCATTACCCGGCATACGGGCGGGTCAGCTTTGTCGCTGACAAGTACGAGATCGAGTTCTTTTTCTTCTGCCAGGCGCAGCGCTTCTGCAGGCGTCAATATCCCTAGTTGCGCGCCGTCGGTATCGATTACCCGGATTTTGGGGTATCGAATATTTTCGTTGATCTGGGGTAGGTTGCGATTTTGTCTTCTTTCAATCACAGGCATGAATGGTTTTACAAGCAGTAGTTTAATAGCGAAGCTTCTTGATAGTTACAGGTTTGATCGGTCAATTTTTCACGATTGACGATCGAACTGTTTTATAAGGTGTTACCCTTACCGGACGTACTACCGCGCCCTGTGTCCCCTCCGCTAAAGCCTTGGGGAATATTTGGACGATCGTAAATGAATTCTTACAATACTTGCTATTCTACTCAGTCTGGCTGAGTTTCTGCTTAGTTTTATTTTAACTTCACACACGATCGCCCGCCCCCTTGCCCGATTGATGACAAAACCGTCAAAAATTCAGGGTAAAAGCTTAAGGATGAGGTAAAGTCGCTTTTCCTAGCCCATCTCGCCGGGTCGGACAAGTCCCCCAACTCGCCTGATTTGCCTTGTAGAATAGGTATAAGCAAGTGTAAATTTATGTTGCGAGCTGAGGCAAAATTGACAAATTCTCTGCTGTGGCACCAACGGGTGGGAACTCAACGAGACTGGATGTGGCGGGGTTGGCAAACTCGCTACACTTATTTGCGGCCCGATGGGGTACGAAATCAAGGGGCGCTGGAATTTCAAGATTCTGCGGCAAAACCAATGGCCCCGCGCGCATCGGGAACGCCAATTATTTTACTGCACGGGTTTGGAGCTTCGATCGGTCACTGGCGACAAAATCTCGCCCAACTCGCCGAAAACCAAACCGTTTACGCCTTGGATTTGTTAGGGTTTGGCGCTTCGCAAAAAGCTCCGGTCAACTACTCTGTGTCTTTGTGGGTCGATCAAGTTTATGATTTTTGGCTAACTTTTATCAGAGAGCCAGTAATATTGGCAGGAAACTCGATCGGCTCGCTGATTTGTCTGGCCGTGGCTGCAGCTCACCCGGACATGGTGGCCGGCACGGTGATGATTAGCCTCCCCGACCCCTCTGTACGAGCCGAAGCGGTGCCCGGATGGCTGCTTCCGGCGATCGAAGCTGTGGAAAGTTTGTTTGTTTCTCCGATCGTACTCAGGCCTTTGTTTTATTTTGCCCGCAAGCCTTCCTTTGTCCGTCGCTGGGTTGGCTTTGCCTACTCCAACCCCGAAGCTGTTACCGACGAATTAGTAGAAATTCTAGCAGGGCCAGCAGGCGATCGGGGAGCAGCCCGCGCCTTCTGCGCCTTATTTAAAGCTGTAGGCAGTTCAAAATTTTGCCCCAGTGTCAAGATTGTGATGCGAAATTTAACAATCCCCATGCTGTTAATTTGGGGCAAACAAGACCGGATGATTCCCCCTCGGTTTGCCCGACCCCATCAATTTGTCGAATGCAATCCCAATTATGTAGAGCTAGTGGAATTAGACAATGCGGGCCACTGTCCCCAGGATGAATGCCCGGAACAAGTAAATCAAGCAATTTTGAACTGGATGAGCCGGAATTTTGCACCTATGGGCGAGAGCGAATTGCAGCACTGTTGATTAGACAGGGGGTCGTTGATTACTAAGGGAAAAAAACAACTTGCAGGTATCGATCCCGCTCAAAAATAAATTTGCTAGAACTCGATCGCACCGGTGGTATGGTATAGCAGATGTTGAAGGCTGTAGCGACGAAGCGGAGCGGGTAAAAAGAAGTCCTGCAAGAAGGCGCAATCGAGCGATTAGGTTTCAAAAATTAAGAACGTCCTCACCGTCAGGGCGGTTGCTATATTACAAAACTTCCCTATCTTGAGAGTCAGTCGATTTGAGGTTCGAGATTGACTCCCCAGCCGCTATCTAGAGGCTTGAACTAACCTAAACCACTTGTTTGCTGTGGACGACTCCTGCAGAAAAGTAAGTCTCCGTCTTTCTGTGATGTCATCTATCTACTGTTATTGATTGCCCTTTTTTTATAAGGTCAGAGATTGACACAATCACCAAGATAGTGTATCTTCTCTAACTGGTAGTACACATCCAAGTTATGCAGTTAGTCGAAAGGCAAGTCATTAAACCAAATCACAGGTTTTACCCAGAAGCCGATCGATTGTCTTTGCTGTCCAACAAACTTTACAACTGCAATAACTACTATATCTACGGTCAAAACTTTTTCTCAGGTCAACTAACTAATGCTCTGGGTGTCGTTCGATCACTCAAAAAGAGTCTAAATTACAAAGCATTGCCGGCCCAAGTAACACACAAAACTCTCCCGTTACTGCTGAAAACATGGACTAGCTATCATAGTGTTAAATTGGCGGGCGCGATCGCGATCGCCCCACTAAGTTTCAAGCAGCACCGAAAATCCCTGATTAAAAAAATCCGAAAAAAAGAGAGCAGGGGCGATATGTATTTGTATTTAACTGTCAATGTGTTACAAAAAAGCTTTTCCCAAAGAATATGTCATTTTGTCTGGGACTAACATTTGGCGGCTTGGAAAAGTTACCTAAATCTTGGAAATCCGGATTGTTCCCCAGGTAAGTTGTTAAGTTATTGAGGTAGTTTAGGAAAAGTTAGAACAAAACGCAAGTGTAAAGCGGATTATAACCCTTGCCGTAACGAGCTTCGCCAACATTAAAGAGCTATGAAACCCCTCCCTGGAAGAACGGTAAAATTCTACCTTCTAACTTGTACCTTCTAACTTCAAGAAGCACCTTGTTTCTTGCTCCTAAAAATAAATACCTTCCCTTGTGCCCACAATCTTTCAGTCTGCTTATAACCGATCGCCCCCAATTATACGGGAAAGTTCTAAAATGCCGGGATCTGGCATTTTGGAGCCTGTTAACGCATAAAAAAGTCAATTTAGCCAACAACTGACGGCCCCCGTGCCCCCGGTCTGCTGGCGGCTAACTGCTGAAAGCCGATCGGGCAAGCAGCGCCCTTCCAGCTTTTGGCAGTAACGCAAACGAGGAAAAAACTGTCGTGAAATTCCACTGGCTACTACCGAGTTTCTTAAGTGTATTTTTGCTCGCCGGAGCCGCCGAAGCAGCTAGACTGCAATCTTGGCGGTTTGATGCTTCAGAGAACCGGCTTTACATTACAACAGACGGGGGAGTACAACCCAAGGCTCAACTGATTTTCAATCCTATGCGGTTGGTAATCGACTTGCCGGGGACGAGTCTGGGTCGTCCCTCGGTCAGCAAACCGCTCTCAGGGGCGATCGAATCGGTGCGGGTAGGACAGTTTGACAACGATACGACCAGAATTGTGGTCGAGATCAAAGACGGGTTTACTATAGACCCTCAGCAAGTAAAATTCCGGGGGATTTCTCCGAGCGAGTGGACAGTGGATTTGCCAACGCCGGTGCGGGGAGAAACTCAAAATCCGATTTCCGAACCAGGGGGAGAAAGGTTATCGGTTGAATCTTCAGCACCCCAAGCCGAGTCAGCCCAGGCGACTGTAGTTCAGAACGTTCAGGTGACGGCGGACGGTTTTTTAGTCCGCACTGCGGGCGGTCGCCCCCAAATTAATTTTCAACAAAGTCGGGCTGGGGACATCGCTACCCTCGATATTGAAGGAGCTAGTGTAGGGCCGGCCCTAAGCAGCCAACAGCCTAAAACGAACGGTGAGCACGGGGTTGACAAGATTGAAGTCCGGGAACTGCCAACAGACCCGCCCGTTACCCGCGTGACTTTGCGGATGAAGAATTCTAATACTCAGTGGCGGGCATCTGTGAGCAATTTGGGCGGGGTTGTGCTATTGCCTGGAAGTGTAGTACGACAGCCCTCGGTTTCCCGGCGCCTGACTGTAGATCCTCCCGCTAGACAAGCTCAAGGAAATTTAGCGAGAGTTCAGTCAATTGATTTAGCCAGTAACGGCACGCAACTGGTGGTGAGAACTGACCGCCAAGTCTCCTATACCAGCGGCTGGGAC
Source organism: Microcoleus sp. K5-D4 (assembly GCF_036704575.1). Taxonomy (NCBI): domain Bacteria; kingdom Bacillati; phylum Cyanobacteriota; class Cyanophyceae; order Oscillatoriales; family Microcoleaceae; genus Microcoleus; species Microcoleus sp. K5-D4. The sequence continues at coordinate 3,436 of NZ_JAUBSD010000132.1, read as the reverse complement.
CAGGGGTCGAAAGCTTACTGGATCAGGATCGCCTCTGGTGTGCTAACGGGGGAAATTCCTCAGCTCGATGCCAACAGTCCTGTATCCTTTACGGCCAGCCAAGAAGACTCGGAGACTGTGGTGATTTGGGTGCAGCCGCGATCGGGGGTAGAGGTAGGCAGGGTGACAAGACCGAGCCCGCAGTTGCTGTCTTTGCAGTTGCGATCTAATGCTAGCGCGCAGCAGCCTTTCACTCGCACTCCCAGCCAGCAGCAGCCTTTGCCGAGAAGGACTTTCGGAAGTGACGATTTGCCCCAAGCTTCTAACCGCCGCGCCGTAGTAGCGATCGATCCTGGTCACGGTGGCCGCGATCCGGGAGCAGTCGGGATTCAGGGCATTCAGGAGAAGGAGATTGTTTTGGATATCTCGTTTCAGGTGGCGAGGCTGCTGGAACAGCAGGGCGTGCAGGTGGTGATGACTCGGACTGACGACAGCGAAATCGACCTGGAACCGAGAGTTTCTTTGGCGGAACGGGTGAATGCTAGTTTGTTTGTCAGCATTCACGCTAATGCGATTAATATGAGTCGGCCGGATATTAGCGGGATTGAGACTTATTATTTCAATAACGGCCAAGATTTGGCGAGGGTGATTCACGCCAGTATTTTGGAGGGTACGGGCGCGACTGACCGCCGAGTGCGGCAGGCGAGATTTTACGTTTTGAGGAAGACTTCTATGCCTTCTGTTTTGCTGGAGGTGGGTTTTGTCACGGGTGCTGAAGATGCTGCTAGGCTTTCTGACCCAGCTTACCGCAGTCAAATGGCGGCTTCGATCGCTCGCGGCATTTTAGTTTATCTTCAACAAAGATAATATATTGCCGCAGGGATTGGTAATGGGTAATTGGTTATTGGTTATTGGTTATTGCTAGCAACTGACAACTGACCACTGCCAACTGACCACTGCCAACTGACCACTGACCAGTGCCAAGTGACAACCGACTATTGACAATTAACAAATGACTACAGACTCTGGACAACAAAGAATTGGTATTTTTGACAGCGGCGTGGGCGGTTTGACTGTTTTGACCCAGTTGTACCGACAATTGCCTAACGAATCGATACTTTATTTTGGAGATACGGCGAGGCTGCCTTACGGCACTCGCACGCCGTCAGAAATTGTGGAGTTTGTCCGCGAAATTATGGCCTGGTTGGTGGAACAGGATGTGAAAATGGTCATTATGGCCTGCAACACAAGTTCTGCTTTGGCGATGGAGATGGTGCAGGCTGAGTTTGATATCCCGGTACTGGGAGTAATTCTGCCGGGGGCGCAGGCTGCAGTGCAGCAAGGCAAGCGGATCGGAGTCATCGCAACTCCTGCTACGGCTGCTAGCAATGCTTATCGAAATGCGATTTTGGAGATGGACGATTCTTGCCTAGTGTGGCAGGTTAGCTGTCCGGCTTTTGTGCCGCTGGTGGAGCAAAACCGGATTCACGACCCTTATACTTGTGAAGTGGCTCGGGAATATTTGGCTCCTTTAATTCAGCAGCGCATCGATACGCTGATTTACGGCTGCACTCATTATCCGCTGTTGGCTCCTGTGCTGCGCTCGCTTTTGCCTGCTGGGGTGACATTGATCGATCCTGCGGTACGGGTGGTGGCTGCTGCTGCCAGAGAATTGGAGCTTTTAGGGCTGCGGAATCCTGGTACTGCGCTACCGACTCGTTTTTGCGTGAGCGGCCCCCCGCAGCAGTTTGCGGAGTTGTCGGTGCAGTGGCTCGGTTGTACTCCTGCTGTTGAGAAAATATCCCTGCCGACAGTTGTACGATCGCCCGTATCGCTGGAATCTGGCGAATAAGCTGGAAAATTTATAGGTTAATCTAACCCCCCAAAACTCAGGTAAAGCTGGCTCTGGGGGGTTTAATTATTGGGATGTAACCTAGCAATTACACATCAATAGGTAATATTATTGAACAAAAGCTTTGATGAAGAATGCAAATAATGTCCTATACGTGCTGGATCTCTTCAGCCTTGAACCATGTCACCCTATGTATCACAAGCAGTTTTACTTGTAGACGGCTATAACATTATTGGACTTTGGCCTCGACTCCGAGAGAAGCGCGATCGCGACGAACTCGAAACAGCTCGCCGCGAGTTGATTGAGGTTTTAGTTAACTACAGCGCCGTTCAAGATTTTGAAGCTCGACTGGTGTTTGACGCGCACTATCGAGATACTCCTGGCGTTAAAGAAATTATTACTAAAAATTTATCGGTGCACTACACTGACTTCGGTCAGACAGCAGATACTTATATTGAAAAATCTTGTGCTAGTTTGCGCTACGAGTTGCGATCGGTCAAAGGCAAAGGCCGCATGATTGTCGCCACCTCAGACCGAGCGCAGCAATTGACCGTAGTCGGCTACGGTGCCGAATGGATGTCAGCCGAACAACTAGCGGCTGACGTAGAATCCACTGCCCGCCGCAGCGAGCGCCAGCACAAATCCCGCAAACACAACTCCAGTCGGTTTCTCGCCAATTCCCTCGATCCCGAATCCCAGCAGCGCCTCGCCAAGTTGAGAATGGGGCTGCATTAGCTGCTGAAACCTTCTTGCTGTATGACAAAAAAAAAGTTTGTCAAAGGCCTTGCCAAATCGAGTAAGTTCAGCTATTGTTAGTAATTGTGGGTAACAAAAACCCCCAATCCTCGGTAGCTCAGTGGCAGAGCGGTCGGCTGTAATGAATGCAAGCCTTTGGCATCAACCAAAAGCCCTAGTGACATAGCAGCTCTATCCGGTAACGGATACTGAAAAATCGGGTGAATTCAAGGAAACCGCAGCACTTTGGGTGGCGGCAATCTTGAGCCAAGTCTGGCGAAAGGCAGCGGTTACGATCGCAAGTAGCCGGAAAGGTGCAGAGACTAGAGATGAGGAGCCTAACCAATAAATCTCACAGCGCCCGACATCCGACGACAGATCACACAGATGATTTGTAGGGATGATGAAATAGTCCGCCCCCTTCGGAAACGTTGGGATAAGTGTAACCGATTGGTCGTAGGTTCAAATCCTACCCGGGGAGTTAGTAAAAGTCTGAAGTTGGAATTTTCCAGCTTCAGATTTTTTGTTTTTATTTTCAGATATGTTTTTCTATAATACTGCAGTTTAGACTAAGCAAGCGCTGATGGGATAAAAAAGAGGGAGTCTGACTTGCCTCAGAAGTCCCTTTGACAGAAGCTAAGAGTAGTACTACCCACCCTTAGCGACCAATATGCAACTTGCCAGATTAAAAGAGTTTCGTCAAGCGGCCTACCAATATTTATGCCGAGCGCACGATGCAACGTTTGAATTAACTGATGCTATAGTCATTTCAAATAAGTATGAGACACTCTTCATGCACAATAAGCACGAATAATTTCATCAAGAGATGTGCCAGGAGACGCATACATTTTAGCTCTCTTTAATGCACTA